>CAYQDH010000126.1:0-12087 GCA_964416075.1 uncultured Anaerolineales bacterium
CCGTCTGCTGATCGGTGAGGCTGGTATAGACGATCAGCCCCTCGGCCAACAGCCCAAAGATTAGCCAGTACCACCAGTGCCACCAAGGCCAGGGCCGTGGCAGAAATACAAGGAGCAAAATGGTGATGGCAATGGTCAGGGCGCTCTCCAACCGCAAGAATGCATTGCCGATCACAGCCTTTTTGGCGCGTTGCCTAAGATCATCGGAAGGGATGCTGCTCATAGCACTGTGCGCCTGCGCGTTTCTCACAGATAAGACGAGGCATTCTGCCTCGCCTACAATTAGAAATAGGTGGAAAGCGTTTTATACAGGTTCTTGATCGTCTCCGGATCGCCCTGCCGGGTAAAGCCCCCTGAGGCGCCGGAAATGGACTCCAGAACATCCAAGTCAGCATCACGGCCGTAAGCGATGCAAAAGACGACAACAGGGGTATTCGACTCCGAAGTTCGGCTCAAGTTATCCAGCAGCGCGCTAAGCCGGACACGGGATCGATTCTCCTTACCATCGGTCATCACCACGATGGCATTGATGCGTTCTGTATCGTTCAGATCCTGCAGCTTAATCAAGGCCAGATCCACACTGTCGAGCAACGCGGTGTTGCCCCCCGCGGCCAGTCCATCGATGGCCGCCTGCAGACGCCCCCGCCCCTGCCCCAAGGGCGCCAAGGGCGCAACCTCCGAGGCCGTCGAAGCAAAAGCGATCAGCCCGATACGCTCCTCGTCTCCCTGCACCTGGTCGAGAAAAATATGGAGCGCCTCTTTGGCGTCCTGGAGCTTGATTCCTTCCATGCTGCCAGAGATATCCGCCACCAGGTAGATATTGGTGCGGCGTTTGGTATATTGCCAGGCATTGCGCACCACCGACACCACCGAGGGACCAGGAATCTGCAGTGTCGTATAGGGCCGAGTTGGATCGGCACCATACATCTCGCTAATCGGCGAGTCGGGCTGATCGAGTGGGATGCTCAGATCGGTAGGTCGAAAGCCTTGCTGCAGGATGAACTGTTGGGTCTCCGTTGAAAGTAGGAACTCTTTGAAAAGAGCGTAAGCCTGGCGCTCCTCATCGGTGCGCTCTGGATTCTCCAGCAGGGCGAGCGGATGGTCGGCCCACAGCGTGCCCTCTACGGGGTAGATAGCTACCAACTGGCCTTCGTGCTGGCGGTTGTACTGCACTACCAAGCGCTCTTGCACCACAAAAGCATCGAGATAGGATCGCCCACGCTGGGAAACCTGCTCCATAACAGCAGATTCGCCCTCGCCATAGTACTTGACCGTCTTTTCCAGGCGCGATACATAGTCGATGGTAGCCTGGGCTGTGGCCGCCTCCTCCGTGAGATCGCGCTTGACTCCGCTGCCGGCATAAAAGATCGCCAACGTGGTAAGAAGCCCACTGGCCGTGTTCGCCGAGGGATGACTCCACTTGAACTGGGGGTCCTCAGCCGCCCGCAAAAGGTCTTGCCAGCCCAGATCTTTGCCAGGATACCCCAGCGACGTCGCTACATCGCGCCACATGGCGATCACCACAGGACTCACTGTGGCGCGGGTGGTGTCGCCCACCAGTACGGCGCCCTGTTGTCCCGTCTGTTGCGCCCAATGGCGATCGATCTCGGCCAACCAAAGGGAGGAGTCGGGGGTGACAGCATGATAGAGGTTGCTCCCGGCCTCCTGCACCATCTGCTCCGAGTCGAGCGAGGTGAGTTGAATTGTCACCCGTCTGTTGCTGGACAAGCGGGGATCCCCCTGGGCAAAGCGCTCGACCAGTTGCTCGTAGACACCCATCTTGTCCGGAGAGCAGGCGATCGAAAGGGTGGCCTGCTCGCCCCCAATCTCACGTCCCGACATACGCCAGACCACAAGCGCGCCCACGACGCATAGGACCAGCACACCCAGGATTCCTAGCGTCCAGTTCAGGCAACTACGAGACCGGGATCGTTTCATGGACACGGCGCAACCTCCTTGGCCAGGATTCCCTCGCCCTACTGCTCGTAGACGTTGAGGTCGAACCAGCGCAAGAGCGCCATCAGCGTCTCGCGATCAGGCGATTGCATGCTCGTCGACCTGGGCACGACGATGGTTATGCCCTGTTGCTGCCAGCGTGTAAAGAGGCTGTTCGGCTCATCGATCCGCACATCGGGGTTAACCGGGCGAAAGCCCAGGGCCACAGCGTTCTTTTGCACCTCGGCCGACAGCAGGTAACGCTGGAACTCGAGCGCGGCATTCTTTTCCTGCGCCGTAGTCTCATCACCCATCCAAATCGTGTAGGGGAAATCGAACCAGGTAATATACTTGGGATAGCGGACGACCATGGGCTCGACCCAGCGGGTCTGCATTCCTGCCATATTCGCCAGAAGGTCGCTTTCCAAGAGCTGCCCGCCGTCACCCATGGAATACCCAAAGAGAGCCAGGTTCTCTGCAGAATACTCGCCCAGGCTGGAAAAGTCGGTCACAGCACCCATCAGTTCCTTAAGCCAGGCCTGGAATGCGGGATCGGTAACATCCGCCACCTCGATGCGCGTCTTCTGGTGGTATTCGCCGGCCGCAGCAACCATCGCTAACAGGCCGCCCACATTCTTGCGTGGGTTGGGTACGACCAGCTTGAAATAACCCCATTCGGGTTTGCCCCCCAGCTCGGGCCAGCCCCCTGCGGCCGTAGCGGCATCGTGGATGGCCTGCCAGGTAATCTCCTCGCCGTACTTCTGCCGGAGCACCTCATCGCGGCTCTGCCAGATACCCCACGAAAAGAGGGATGTGGCAATCGGTCGCGCGCGGTATTCGCCGCCAGTGAGAAAGATATCTCTCCCGCGCTGCTCCTTGAAGGTGGCATTCACCAACTCTACCAGATAGCGACTATCGGGAATCCAGACGGTGGGCAACGGCGTCATCTCGCCGCGCTCCCAGCGACCAAGCGCCACCAAGCCATCCATGGGCACCACGGTGACCTCGATCGGGGAACCATCCAGGGTATGTCCTTCGGCATTGAATTGCTTCGCTGCCTCACGCACAAAGGGCTCCACAGGTAGGGCGCAGACGACACGGACTTCCAGGGGTTGGGTGCCTTGTACCAAAGGAAGCTGCCCGAGCCGTCCGGTGCGCTGCGTCCATATAGCAGCGCCTACGATGATGAGGGTAATTACAATAATAACAACAAAGACCACACGTGTCCTGGTCATGCCTTTTCCTCACTCTCGAGATCCAGGCCTATGGCCCTGATCCGCCCACGAGCCGCCAACCCGTCCACATGCATACGGTTGCGGAGCGAGCAGTCGACTTGCCTATCCATTACAGACCCAGGCGGCGCTTGCGCTCAGCCAACTGGGCATCGAGTTCGTCTTCCTCCAAGACATCGGCCATCTGGCTCTCCAGGCGCGACGCATCGATTTCGCCCTGCGCCGTCGCTTTATCCAAGCGACGCTGGATCTCATCGCGCATCTCGCCGATGCCGACCTCAGGTCGGGTCGCACCCGCCACACCTTCGACGGCCTTGTGAGTGAGTTCTTTGGACTTGGCCAGGTCGAGCATGGCTTGTAGCTCGGTGCGCTCATGCCGCACCTCAGCGAGGCGGATCTCGAGCTTGGATTTGGCTTCGAGCAGCTTCTGGAACTCGGCCTCTTGTGCAAGGGCCTGCTTCTCATAGGTCCGCATCGTGCGCTCTTGAGTATTGTACTGGCTTTGTGCAGCACGCGCCAGGTCTGCCCGGCCCTTTTGTATAAGGGAGTCAATGTTCTGGTCGAACGCGTCGAGCTTGGCACGGGTCTCTTCATACTTGCGGCGCATACCCTTGGCTTCGCCACCCACAGTGGCGGCGGCGTCTTCCAAGGCCTCCAGGTTGTCCTCTACTCGACGAATGTACTCATCGACAACAGCAATACTATTCGCCTTAAGGGCTTTGGTGACCAAATAGTTCAGGTTCGCCGAAACAAGGGTGCTCACTCGTTCCAAGAGGGATGCCATCGGTGATCTCCTTTCTGCAACGCAGCGCTCGCATCAACCAATATTACGAGTTCAACGGCGGGAGAGTTGCATCAGTCCGGTATTCTGAAGCTGCGGATGGCCGGCTCGAATCCGAACGCTGTAAAGGGGGCTGGCCGGGCCGAATGGCCTGCACCACCAATTGCAGCGACGTCTGGCCCTGCCATTCGTTCAGGTTGGGTCGATAGACCAGATCGACGAATTGCCCCACCTCGAACTCGGTCACACGGTGTCCTTGTCGAAAGGCGATGGCTGGCATATTGCGGGCGCCATCGCTGACCTGCAACTGCAGGTGCTTGCCCTGGTCGCCTACGGCACGGAGGGAGACGACACGCACACCCAGTGTGGCCAGTGCAGGTTCTGGGTTCTGCTCGCCAAAGGGCTCCAAGAGGGTGAGAGCGTCGGACGTACTGGCCTGGAGATCGGCCAAAGGGACAATAGCGTCTACCAGATAGTGGGAAGAGAGTGTCTCCTCATCGAGGTGCGCACGACCGTACTCCATCAAGTGCTGCCGCAAGGTCTCGAGGTTCTCCGTGGGCAGCGTAAAACCTGCTGCACGCTCATGGCCGCCGTGCCTGGCCAACAGCTGGGCACAAGAGTCCAGAGCAGCCGTAATATGAAACCCTTCGATGGAGCGCGCCGAGCCTCGGCTGGTCTGCGGGCCACGGCGCATCACTAGGGCGGGCCGGTGATATTCCTCCACCAAGCGGCTGGCGATCAAACCTACAATCCCCTCGTGAAAGTCCGGGCTATCCACGAACGTTATGGGCTGGGTGGCGCGATCACCGAGGATTTGCCTGGCTTGCTGCACCTGGTTTTCCAGTAGAGTCTGGCGCTCCTTGTTGACGGCGCCGAGTTCCTCGGCCAGCGCCTGTCCGATCTCGGTGGATGTGGTGCTGAGCAAATCGTACGCCAGCCGCGCACTCTTGATCCGGCCGGCCGCATTGAGGCGCGGCGCCAACCGAAAGCCGATATCGGTGCTAGTCGCCATCTCTTGGCGCACACCCGCCTGGGCCATAAGCGCGGCCACCCCAGGCCTTGGTGCGTTACGCAATAGCGAGAGTCCTTGCCTCACCAGCAAACGGTTCTCATCCACAAGGGGCACAATATCGGCTACCGTGCCCAACGCGACCAGGTCGATATAGGTCTGCGCGTCCATCTCGTCGCCAGTCCGGCGTTCCATCTGATGGGTGACTCGAAACAGAGCCTCGGCCAATTTGTATGCCACACCGACGCCCGATAACTGTTTGAAGGCGTAGCGGCAACCGGGCTGCTTGGGGTTGATGACCGCGACGGCGGGGGGCATCTCCTGCGGCACGGAATGATGGTCCGTAATGACCACATCCAGTCCGATGCTCTGCGCGTAGCGGACCTCCTCCACCGACCGCACACCGCAATCGACCGTGACCACGACGCGGGCGCCACCCTTGCGGAGGGCCTGAAGCGCCGGCATGTTCAGGCCATACGCCTCGCTGAAGCGATCGGGGATATAGGCCTCCACCTGAGCGCCAAGTTGGCGCAGCGCATCCACCAGAAGCACTGTAGCGCTGACCCCATCGGCGTCAAAATCACCGTAGACGACGATAAGCTCGTTGGTGTGCAGAGCCTGACGCAAACGTGTGACGGCACGAGCCATCCCGGCCATCCGGAAGGGATCACCAAACGAGTCACGCCCGGCCAGAAAGGAGGGAATCTGCAGAGGTTGTATCTTGCGCGCGTAGAGCACTCTAGCCAACACCGGGTCAGCCAACCAAGCAGCCTCATCAATACCCAGTCCTGGCCCCTGTTGCACGAGAAACCGGCTGATCTCCGCTACTGCATCTGGCGACTCGCGGCGCCTAAGGCGCCATCGCTGCGCGCTGGACAACAGTCCTCCCCTGGTCAAACGACTTGGCCCCACAAACTTCGAGGGCTCCTATAATACATGGTTTGACCAAATCAGGAAAGCACGATAACCGAACCTGCAGGGTGCGGTCACAGCGCCGGAGGTCCGGCGAATCGCCGAGGGTGTCTACGCACAAAACCGCGATGCGCCGATCCGATATAGGCACGAGTCATGTTCAATACCAGAACAAACTGGCCAAGAGAGTTCAGACCAAACCCCGACGGATCATTGAAGAGCTAGAGAAGCGCATTCTTTGTCATAAAATGTGTCAACCACGGGATATTTACATATTTTCCAGAGAAAGCTAGCCATCCATAATAGATGAAAGCAACAAGAGGCAGTAAAAAGACAACCCAAATGCCACAAGCAAAACAAGGAATAAGGGCGCTGACCACGACAAAGAGGATGCCCACCAAGATCTCATAAAGGACGGTGGCCACCAATAGGCCAAGGCTCTGTACAGCATGGTGTCGGATAAAAGAGCTTCTCTTCCCTTCTCCGGTCAACAGCAAGATGGCCGGCAGCACGGCGGGCAGAATGATCTGACTGACGTAGGACAAGCCCGCCAGGATCTTGTCGTTAGAGTCAGGAGGTTGTTGGCCCCCTGGCGAGGGCTTGGCCTCATGTAAACCAAATGGTTCAAGGACAGAAGGTGAGGGCTCATTCATCATTGCTCTCCTTTTCGACAATCTCAAGCTCATTGCTGATATGAGTACGCACCCAAGGCCCATCGGTTGCGGTGTGCCAGGGAGGCCAGGGGAGAGCAGTGGAGGCAATTGCGACCCTTTGACAGATGTGCTATTATCACGCTGTCGGGTGACAGGCCTGGCGCTGAGGAGAGGAGCGGAGGATGGCCAGGGTCGTTTTCATGGGCACACCTGACTTTGGCGTGCCGATTCTGGAAGCCCTTAACCTGGAGCACAATGTGGTGGCTGTGGTAACACAACCGGACCGTGCTGCCGGACGAGGCAGGCGCCAACTTGCGGCGCCACCGGTCAAACAAGTCGCTCAGGCCCGTGGACTGCGCATTCTGCAGCCTTCCCGTCTGCGCCGTGACCGGCCTGTTTTGGACACCCTACGCCAACTTTTGCCCGACGTCTTTGTCCTGGCGGCCTTTGGGCAGATCCTACCTCCCGAGGTGCTGGCCATCCCGCCGTATGGGTGCATCGGAGTGCACGCTTCGCTGCTACCCAAGCTGCGCGGTGCTGCGCCCATCGCCGCAGCCATTTTGCGCGGCGAAATCGAGACGGGGATCACCTTGATGCTGACCGACCCCGGCATGGACACCGGACCTATTATCGCCCAGCGTGCGCTGGACATCGAACCTCGGGATACCACCGAGACACTCACCAGCCGATTAGCTGTGCTGGGGGCAACCCTGCTGATACAGACCCTCGCCGAGTGGCTGGCCGGGTCGATCACGCCGAGACCCCAGGATGACTCGCAGGCCACGTACGCGCCGCCGATCGCCGCTGATGCTGGGGCCATCGATTGGCGTCGCCCGGCCGCGGAGATCGACCGGTTGATCCGTGCTTATACGCCATGGCCGGGGGCCTTTACCACCTTCCAGCAATCGAGGCTCAAGATCCTGAGCGCGCACGCCATCCCCTCCTTCCCAGTGACCGACTTACCGGGCAGAGTCATCGAGGCCGAAAGAAGCGTCGGCATCATTACCGGCGAAGGCGTCCTCTGGCTGGAAATGGTGCAGATGGCTGGGCGAAAGGCTATGTTGGCGCACCAGTTTGCGATGGGACATCGTGACTTTCCTGGCGCGATCCTGCCGTGCTAACAGCGCGGATTATAGAGAACCCAAACGGGACCATCTAGATGTTGCAGTTATTAGGAGTACTGGGTTGCACGAGCGCATGTGGTGGGTGAACCTGGGCCGAGAGCCGTATGCCTCGGCCGAGACGTTGCAGCACAAGCTGGTGGAGTGGCGCCAGCAGGGACGGATCGACGATACTTTGCTCTTGCTGGAGCACGAACCCGTCTTCACCCTCGGCCGCCGGGCCGACCGCAATCACATTCTCGCTTCCGATGAGGTGTTGGCGCGAGAGGGGGTTGAGGTACGAGAGACCGAGCGGGGCGGCGACGTGACATACCACGGCCCCGGCCAGATCGTGGGATATCCCATCGTACACCTGCCCAGTCACGGCCTGGGGGCTAGCGATTATATGCATCGCCTGGAGCAGGTTCTGATGGACACCCTGCAGGATTTTGGTATTCCTACGCATCGGCGCGAGGGAATCATCGGGGTGTGGGTAGGCGAGAACAAGATTGCGGCGCTGGGGGTGCGCATCAAAAAGGGCGTCGCCTTTCATGGCTTTGCCTTGAATGTGTCCACCAACATGTTCCACTGGACCCTGATCATCCCTTGCGGCATTACCGATGGGGGCGTGACAAGCATGGCTCTGGAACTGCCCGAGGCGCCGCCTCCCGAACTGGTACGGACTCACATCGCCGATCACTGGGCCATGCTGTTCGGCGTCGAGTTGCTGGAGAAAACCTTGGGGGAACTGGAGAGCCTGGCTTTGGAGGCCCAGCCTCAAGCGCCTACTGTTATGTAAATTAGGAGCGGTGAATGAACGAACGGTTGGCCCTAGTGCGTACAGCTATTGCCCAACAAGACTGCGATGCCTTGGTGGTAGTTCAGCCTGACAATCGGCGCTACTTGAGCAATTTTACCGGATCTGCGGGGGTGCTGGTCATCGACCGGGATCGCGCTTTCCTGGCCACCGACTTTCGCTACTATGAACAGGTCAAGATGCAGGCGCCCGAGTGGACGTTGGTAGAGATCACCGATTCGGCCGATGCGGTGTTGGCTCGTCTAGTGGCCGACCGCAGTCTGAAGAGAATCGCTTTCGAAAGCGATGTGGTCACGGTGCAGCAATTCGATGCCTGGCGGGCCGCTGTACCAGAAGCTGAGTGGGTGCCCACACATGGCATCGTGGAGGATGTCAGGCAGACCAAAGACGAGGGCGAGCTGGGCCACATCGAGAAAGCCGTACACATCGCCGACGAAGCGTTGGCCCATGTGATAGACTGGCTCGAGCCGGGCGTAACCGAGCGTGAGGTGGCCTGGGAGCTCGAAGTGCACATGCGTACACACGGCGCCGAGCAAGTATCATTCACAACGATTGTAGCCTCTGGGCCAAATGCGGCTATGGCCCATGCGGTCACGTCTGATCGGGCCATACAACGTGGTGATCCTGTCGTGATCGACATGGGAGCCAAGTACGAGGGATACTGCTCTGACCTGACCCGCTCTTTTTGCCTCGGCCATGCCAGTGACGAGTACCGTCGTATCTGGGAACTGGTTCTTCAAGCGCAACAAGCCGCCGAGGCAGCGATCGTCCCCGGGTTGCCAGGAGCAGAAGTAGATGCTATAGCGCGCAGGATGATCTATGGCGCCGGCTATGAGGGCAAGTTCGGCCATGGCTTGGGCCATGGTGTTGGTCTGGCGATCCACGAGAAGCCACGCGCAGGTGTCACATCGAAGGATGTCTTTCAAGTAGGGACTGTGGTGACAGTCGAGCCGGGGATCTACATTCCTGGCTGGGGCGGCATTCGTATCGAGGATATGGTCGTCGTGACGGCGGAGGGATGTCGTGTACTGACCGGGGCGCCCAAGATGCCGGTAGTGCAGAGGAGATGACCCACATGGAAGCTAGAGTACGTAGTGCCTTGCCTTTTATGCTGATCACTCTGGTGCTGGGTACGCTATTTGGACTGCTATTGGGCTGGCAGATCTGGCCAGTCACATGGTATAATACGGATCCCTCTGATCTGCGGATCGAGCACCAGAAAGCCTATGTGCGTATGGCAGCCGAATCGTTTGCTCAGACTGGCAATGTGGAGCAGGCGCGACAGGGGCTTGCCGAATTGCAGGATGAAGACACCTCTTGGGCACAGGTGGCCAACTTGGTGGATCGCGTTGCCAGAGAGCGAGAAAACGCAGGGGATGCCGGAGGCGCTCTCTTGATTCGGCGCATGGCCCAGACTCTGCAGATGCCATCAGCAACCGCTGCCCAGTTCCAGGAACCACAATACCGTATCCGGTTTTCGGATAACCCCTTGCTTCTGCCTGTCCTGGTTATTGCCCTTGTACTGTTGATCGGCCTAGCGGCTTGGCTCCTACTCACTGGCGCAGGCGAAGCAGCGGTAGTGTCGACTTACCCATTACAGGCCGCCCGTGCCAAAGTAACACAAACCCGGACGGTGACTACGACCACCGTGTCAGGCGATGCCACACCACCATTGGAGAACAGGGCGACCTATCGATCAACAGCCTCGGCGCAGGCCCTAGCGGGCGAGACGGACATAGTCGAAGATATTGAGGAGCCACTCGATGCAGAGCTAACCGTCCCGGGCGAGTACATCGCTCCTGAAGCACAGGGGACAGCTACAGCAGAGCCCCAGGCGCCCCCCGTTGCACCGGAAGCGCTCCCAGAGCAGGAGGCGGTTGCCCCGTTGGACCTGAATGAGGATTGGGAAGAAGAGGAAGAGGAGGAGGAGGAGGAGGAGATCGCCTCTCGCGCCATAGTACATCCCGAGGTGGCACGCAGTGAGTTGCCCCCCGATGTCTTGGGCATCTGGGAGGCGGACTATGCCTATGGCGACGACGATTTTGACTGCAATTTCACGATTGAGACGCCCGATCACGAGTTTCTCGGTGAATGCGGTGTCGGCGCGGTGGACTATGCCGTGGGAGAAGGGCCACAGAGGGTGGATGCCTTTGAGATATGGCTATTCGACAAGGGCGACATTCGCACGGTGCGCCAGATTCTAGTGAGCGAGTATGCTTTCAACGACCCCGCACTGAACTCCAGACTCGCCGAAAAGGGCGATGTGATGGTGGTCCAGCCGGGCGCCATCATCCCCTTGGAGACCCTCTCACTAGTGGTTACGGCCACTGTTCAGGAATTCTCGTATCTTCAGGATAGGGAGAAAGGGAACGCACATTTTGAGCGACTGCGCGTCGAGCTCATTGCGGAGAAAAACGACCAGTTGCCTTGACGTCTGTTGTCCTACAACGCCATCTGGCTATCAGTCAAGCGCCCTGTCTAAACTCGTTCGTCTGGATCGAACATTTTGCGGAACTCTTGCATGGCGAACCGATCTGTCATTCCGGCGACATAGTCACAGATGACACGCTCCAACCCTTCACCATCCACGCGTGCCTGTACCCAGTCAGGTAGCTGGTAGGGTGCAGCCTCATAGGTCTGGAACAACTGGGTGAGCATTCGCTTGGCTTTCTCGGACATGCGCATCACCCGCCAGTGATGGTACATATTCTTGAGCATAAAGCTCTTCAATTCCTGGTTTTTCCGCTTCATCGATGGTGAGAAACGCACCACATCCTGGGCTAGATGACGCACCTCATCGGGGGACTGGGGGTTGGCCTGCTGCAAGGCGAGATCTGTCGCTTCCAGGGCATCGGTCACTTCGAGGTTCACTAGGTGGCGAATGATACGACGCCTCTCCAGCTCCGTTACTTCGTGCCCACACAAGTCGAGGGCCTCCAGGGTTTCATCCCAAAGCTCCAAGCTCCGGAGCTGCTTGGGATCGATGATTCCCGAGCGCAAACCATCATCCAGATCGTGGGTATTGTAAGCGATCTCGTCAGCCAGGTTAATGATCTGCCCTTCCACAGAGGAGCGGCAGTTCGGCTCGTAGGCTATCGCCTCCGGCGTATCATAATCCGTGGCATGCTTGATGATCCCTTCGCGGACCTCCCAGGTGAGGTTCAGTCCGGCAAAGTCGGGATAGCGAATCTCCAAGACTTCCACAATGCGCAGGCTCTGAGTGTTGTGATTGAACCCCCCCTTCTCTGCCATCAGTTCGTGAAGGGCAGCTTCGCCGGCGTGTCCAAAAGGGGTATGGCCCAGGTCATGCGCCATAGCGATCGCCTCTGTTAGCTCGGAATTGACCAGCAGAGTGCGCGCCAAGGTACGTGCAACCTGCGCCACCTCAAGTGTGTGCGTAAGGCGCGTGCGGTAATAATCCCCCTCATCGATCACAAAAACCTGGGTCTTGTATTCTAGTCGCCGAAAGGCTGTGGTGTGCAGGATGCGGTCGCGATCTCGTTGGAAAGCCGTGCGGTAGCCGTGTTCAGGCTCGGGATGCGTGCGCCCACGCGAGTTCTGGGATAGTTGGGCATAAGGGGCAAGTTGCTGAGCCTCCAGGGTCTCCAATTTCTCTCTCGTGGCCAACATGGCATCCCCCTCCTCAAG
>CAYQDH010000127.1:0-11988 GCA_964416075.1 uncultured Anaerolineales bacterium
GGCCATTCGTGTGCCTATGTGTGCTATCCAACTCGGTCAGTCTCTGCGCCCAATCCTTCATCCCTACCTATACGTATATTTTATTTTAGTATATGATTTTCTGTAGGGGTGAAGGAACCGGCGCAGAGGCGCACGGGGCCACAGAGCACACGAGTCTCGACGCCCCTCACACGCCGCACGAATCAGCCCACGGTTCCTTCACCCACCGTGCACAAAGCAGGGGTGAGCCCCTGGCGTGCCAGCTAGCTCGACCTGTTACCGCCGGCAGCGGTAGACCGTCTCACAGCACAAGCCGTTCGCTCCAAGCAAGGGTAAATCCTTAATGAGCATCGAGGGGTAAAACCCTACGAGCATCTACATGGCAACTTGCGCTGCCGTCACAAAACCTTGCGCAGGGCCCGTTGCCGTTGCGCCCCGTCGCGATCTGCAATATAGTGGGCCTGGCCGCGACATAGACCGTCGCGAGCATTCGTTACATGGAGGCAATCGCCATGAAGATCACGGATATCAAAACCTATTCGTTGCCCGCGCGTAGCAAGAACGTGTTCATGGTCAAGGTGGAGACCGATGAGGGGATCTGCGGCTGGGGCGAGGGCGGCCTTTCCACCCGCGACCTGGCCATGAAGGGCGCCGTGGAGCACTATCGCCAGTGGCTCATCGGCCGCGACCCCATGCGCATCGGCGCGCTGTGGCAAGAGATGTACCGCAGCCAGTATTTCGAGGGCGGTCGCGTCCTGGCGGGGGCCATCTCGGCCATCGACATCGCCCTGTACGACATCGCGGGCAAGGCGCTGGGCGTGCCCGTGTACCAGTTGCTGGGCGGCCGCCAGCGCGACTATGTGGACACCTTTGCCACCACCTTCGGGCGCACTGCGGAGGAGGTGACCCGCAACGTGCGCAGCCTGCTCTCCGCCGGCTGGAACACCATCCGGCTCTTTCACGTGGCGCCGGCCGTGGGTGGCCCAGGGGTGTTCGAGCCGCGTGAGTCGATCGGCCTTACCGCCGAGATGGTGATCAAGCTGCGCGAGGCGGTGGGGATCAAGCCGGTGTTGGGAGTGGAGTACCATCACCGCCTGAGCCTGGCCGAGGCCGCCTCCTTCTGCCAGCGCCTGCCCCAGGGCACGCTCGACTTTATCGAGGAGCCGATCCGCGACGAGTGCCCCGAGGCTTACGAGGCGCTGCGTAAGATGACCGACATCCCCTTCGCCCTGGGCGAAGAGTTCTCCAGCAAGTGGCAGTTCCTGCCCTACATCGAGCGCGGCCTGGCCACCCTGGCGCGCGTGGATGTGTGCAACGTGGGCGGGCTCACCGAGTCGGCCAAGGTGGCCGGCTGGTGCGAGGCGCACTATGTCGACTTGATGCCCCACAATCCGTTGGGGCCCGTCAACACCGCCGCCATCATCCAACTGGCTGCGGCGGTGCCCAACTTCTGCTGGATGGAAGTGTTCGTGGATATGGACGGCGCCCAGCACCTCGATTGGGAGTTGTTCCCCGTCCAGCCCAAGCTGGAGGGCGCGCGCTTCCCCGTGCCCAGCACACCGGGCCTGGGGGTGGAGGTGAACGAGGAAAAGCTGGCCGCCATCCCCTTCCAATTCGCCGAGTTCCCGCGCCTGCGCCGGCCCGACGGCTCGCACACCAACTGGTAGCATAGGGCCTTCGCCGCACGCCGCGGTTCAACCTAGAGACCTTTGTGCGCGGGGGGCGCAGCCTCTACCCCATGGGCGCTGACGATGTCAACGACGAGGCCATCCGGCTCGTCGCGGATGGTGTGGTCGATCTGGAGCAGTTGGTCAGTCACGAGTTCCCGCTGGAGCAGGCCCGAGAGGCCTTTGAGGTCGCCTGCGACGCGGAAAAATCGATCAAGGTCGTTTTAAGGCCTTGACATCTGGAGGTGAGATCATGGCAGGACGTTTGCAGGGCAAGGTGGCCATTGTCACCGGCTCCACCTCGGGCATCGGCAGGGCCACGGCGATCCAGTTCGCCCGCGAAGGCGCCAGGGTGGTGGTCAACGGCCGGCGCGGCGAGCTGGGCCAGCAGGTGGTGGCGCAGATCCGTGACGAGGGCGGCGTGGCCGAGTATCACCCCGCCGACATGGCCCACAGCGACCAGATCCAGGCGCTGATCGCCTTTACCGTGGCCACCTACGGGCGGCTGGATCTGTTGATGAGCAACGCCTACTCGGGGCGCGGCGGCCCGGTGACCGAGCTGGACGAGGAGGCTTGGGATTATGGCATGGACGTGGGCCTGAAGGCGGCCTACCTCCTGTGCAAGTATGGCATCCCGCACATGGTCGCCGGGGGCGGGGGCTCGATCATCATCACCTCCTCGCCCCATGGCATGCTGGCCGCCGGGCGGGCCTCGCCCTATGCCGTGGTCAAGGCGGGACTGATCAACCTGGCGCGGCAGGTGGCCATCGACTATGGCCCGCAGGGCATCCGCTGCAACACCATCCTACCGGGATGGATCATCACCGAGCGCGTGGCCGAGGGACTGGCCCAGGATAGCTCGCGCATGGACCAGGCGCGGGCCATCTACCCCCTGCGGCGGCCCGGCGAGCCGGTCGAGATCGCCCACGCGGCGGTGTTCCTGGCCTCCGACGAGGCCTCCTTCGTCACCGGGCACGCCATGGTGGTGGACGGCGGCCTCACCTGCCAGCTGCAGGATTCGCTGGCCGACCGGGTCGAGGCGGCCTGGGGCGTGGGCTATGGAGCCAAGAGATTGGGAGGGAAGAAGAATGGTTAGCGGTTTCACCGTCGAGCGCGATGGCCAGAAGGGGCAATAAGATGGAAGGACCCAAGAACTATCTCATCGACATGGATGGCGTGCTGGTCAGGGGCTATGCCATGATCCCCGGCGCCGATGGGTTCATCGCCCGGCTGGTGGCGCGGGGGGCCGAGTACCTCGTGCTGACGAACAACCCCATGTACACCCCGGGCGACCTGTCGCATCGCCTGCAGGGGTCCGGCCTGGATATCCCCGCCGAGCGCATCTACACCTCGGCCATGGCCACGGCGCGCTTTTTGCAGGACCAGAGGTCGGCCAGGGGCAAGGCGCAGGGCACGGCCTTTGTCATCGGCGAGAGCGGCCTGACGGAGGCGATGCACGAGGCGGGCTATGTGATCACCGACAACGACCCCGAGTACGTCGTGCTGGGCGAGACGCGCTATTACAACCTGGAGATCGTCACCAGGGCCATCCGCCTGGTGGCCGGGGGCGCGCATTTCATCGCTACCAATCCCGACCCCGTCGGCCCCACCGAGGCGGGCATCGTGCCGGCCTGCGGGGCCATGGCCGCGCTCATCGAGAGGGCCAGCGGCAAGAGCCCCTTTTTCGTGGGCAAGCCCAACCCCCTGATGATGCGCACCGCCCTAAACTACCTGGGCGTGCACTCGGAGGAGACGGTGATGGTGGGCGACCGCATGGATACGGACATGATCGCGGGGATCGAGAGCGGCATGGATACCATCTTGGTGCTCAGTGGGGTCACCCGGCGCGAGGATGTGGCGCGATTCCCCTACCAGCCGGGGCGCATCCTGGGCTCGGTGGCCGAGATCGAGCCCTAGGGCACGAGTGAGACCCATCCACCGGCGGACTTGGCGGATCGACAAACACCGATGCAGAGTCCGACGCCAAAACTCTGCATCGGTGTGCCTTCCTGGTATCTAGTACCCGGCGTAGCGATCCACGAGACCTTGCAGTGGTTGCTGTTCCGCAAAACGGCGGATGTTCTCGCACCAAAAGTCGGCCATGTACTCGTTGACGTGGTCTCGCGCGGGGGCCACATGAGGGGTGATGAGCACGTTGGGCATGGCCCATAGAGGGCTATCGCCCGGCAATGGCTCCACCGCCGTGGTGTCCAGCCCTGCACCCGCCAGGCGGCCGGCGCGCAACGCCTCGATCAGCGCCTGCTCATCGACGAGCCCGCCCCGCGCGACGTTGACCAGGTAGGCGGTCGGCTTGATGGCGGCGAGCGCGGCCCGGTCGATGATCCGCTCGGTGGCCGGAGTGATGGGCAAACAGAGCGCCACCACATCCGCCTCGCCCAAGGCATCATGGAGGGCGGAGCGCTCCACATAGCGGTCGACGTGGGGGTTGTCCCGCCGGGTGCGCGTCATCCCCAGCACACGCATGCCAAATCCCACCTTGCAGATGCGGGCCAGGTTGCCGCCAACTGCACCGACGCCCAGAATCGCTATAGTCTTTTGGTACCACTGCGCCATGGGGCGCTCGTCCACAAAAGTGCGCCAACGGCGCTCCCCTTGGTCCTGAATAAAGCCCTGCAAGTTGCGGGCGAGCGCGAGCATGAAAAGCACGGCGTGCTCGGCCATCATCGGCGCCATGGGCCCCTTGGTGGAGGTGATGGTGATCTGCTCAGCGGCCACGAGCTCGGGCGTCAAGAGGGCGTTGACCCCGGCGGTCATCGATTGCACCCATCGCAGAGGCGCGTCCGCGGTCAACGCGTGCGGCGGCAAGCCGAAGGTGGGCCACGCGATAGCGCCGTCCACACCCGGCGCGAGCGCCGCAAACTCCTCCGGACTGTCGACGAACTCCACCTGAACCTGGGAGTGGGCGGTGGTCAGTCGCCGGAGGTTCGAGTCGCCCAACATGCCGCGCACCTCGCGCGGGACTCCCACCAGCACCTGTAGGCTCCGTGAGGGCATGTGGCGTATCTCCTTATCAGCAGGATGGGCCAGTTCTCGATCTGGTCGCTGCTGGGACGCCCAATGGACTGCCCATCAGCCAGGCCATTATAGACCGAGACGGTTTGCGGGCCGAATCCCGTTCGCCCGGTGCGCAAGCCGTTGGCCGTGGATGAGTTGCTGGCCCAGGGTCGGCTCCAGCCAGGCTCGCGCCTCCGCTTTCTTGTGGATGCGCGCCCGATCGGTGACCAACTCCGCGCTGCCGGCCACGCGCATTTGCCGTGCTTCGCCCAGCTTGGATGTCGCTCTCCTCCATGCACAATCAATCGAGCTGCGGCGATGCCCAGCACCATGCGTGCTGGGCATCGCTGATGTGGTTCAGCCTTATCGTTGTGGGCGCCGCGCGCGCCATAACCGCGGTGGTTCGTGTGCGTCTATACCGCTAACCGTAGCGGCAGGTGGGGGCATAACCAGGGGCATTTTCTCATCGCCGAAACCATGTATCTTTGTGCAGCGGGATACGCGCTCTGTAGGGATCATATGGCCCAACGTATGTAGCCGTATGGCGCGCTGACGAGCACCTAGATACCCCACGGGCGCGCCTGGCGCGCGTTCCACGATGGTGATGGTTAGTTCATCTTCATGCCAGCATCCCTGGGAACGGGGGACGCCCAAGGCTTTGTCAAAGTCGGGAATGCGGTCGGGCTGAGCGCAAACGACAGGTGTCGGCTATAGTCAACGGAGATGCTTCGCTGCGCTCAGCATGACATAAGCGCGACAATGACAAAGCCCTGGGCCATGCCGTAGGCATCTTGACAGCCGTACGGATTTACTATAGAATGTACGGCAGGGGTGAATCTTATGCAAGATACCAAGATGACGGTCCGTGTGCCACGTCAGGTGTTGGAAGAAGCCAAGCGCTACGCGCATGCCCGGGGTACCACACTAACGCGCCTGGTGACTCGCTTCCTCGAACAGCTCCCGGCGCAGGACGACATGCTTGCGCAGGCTCCCATTGTGCGGCGACTGCTGGGATCACTGCCGCCCACAGTGACCGAGGAAGATTACCGGCGCTATCTGGAAGAGAAGTATGGACCCCAAGCCTAGGATTCTCGTCGATGCCAACGTGGTTTTGGACGTGCTGCAACGGCGGGAGCCCCATCACATACTCTCTGCCCAGGTTCTGGCCCGTGTGGAGCTTGGGCTGGTAGAGGGAGCTCTGGCGGCCCATACCTGGACTACGCTCTACTACCTGATCTCCCGAGGTGTATCGGCCGAGCATGCACGAGCCATGCTGAGCGACCTGCTTCAGTTCTTTGTCGTTGCCCCTGTCGACCAAGATGTAATCCAGCATGCCCTTAGCCTCCCATACCGGGACCTGGAAGATGCCGTGCAGATGGCCGCTGCTGTGCACTATGGGGCAGGCTATGTGGTAACCCGGAATGTACAGGACTATGCTGCTGGTCCACTCCCCGCGCTGAGCCCCGCTGAATTCCTCGCTCTCCTGTAGGCCTTCGGCAGGCCGTTTCTTCGTCGCCGTACCCGGTCGTCGCTCGGTGGTAAGCGATAAAGTCGGGATTGGGTGTGAGGTCCTTGGCAGCCGCACGAACCTGCCATACAATGGCGGCCAGGGAGGTGAACCATGACAATTTACGAGGAGCTCGGAGTCAAGCCCATCATCAGCGCGGGAGGCACCCTGACCATGTTGGGCGGCTCGCTCATGCCGCCGGAGGTCACCGATGCGATGGCCCAGGCGGCTCGGCAATTCGTGCCCATGGAAGAGCTGCACATCGCCGCCGGGAAGCGCATCGCCGAGCTGTGCCGCGTGGAGGCGGCACACGTCTGTGCCTGCGCCAGCGCGGGGATCACCCTGATGGCGGCGGCCTGCATGGCCGGCAGCGATCGCGACAAGATCCGCCAGCTCCCCGACACCACGGGGATGAGGAGCAAGTTCGTCATCCAGAGCGCCCACCGCAACAGCTTTGACCGCGCCGTGCGCACGGCGGGCGGCGTGCTGGTGGAGGTCGCGGGCGCCGACGCCCAGGCCCTGGAAGCGGCGATCGATGAGCAAACCGCGGCCATCTATTACACCCACGCCTGGTTCTGCACCGCTCCGGCGCTGCCGCTGCCCCAGGCGGCAGAGATCGCCCACCGCCATGGGCTGCCCCTCATCGCCGATGTGGCCGCGGAGTTGCCCCCTGTGGAGAACCTGTGGCGCTATTTCGACGAGGGCGCCGACGCCTACACCTTTAGCGGGGGCAAGGCCATCCGCGGGCCGCAGTCGACTGGCTTTATCCTGGGTAGAAAGGATCTGGTGGAGGCCTGCCGCCTGAACGATTCCCCCCACGGCGGCGTGGGTCGCGGCATGAAGACGGGCAAGGAGGATATCTGTGGCCTGGTCAAAGCCATAGAGCTCTACGTGCACAAGGATTTCCGCGCCGAGATGGCCGTGTGGGAGGGCCGCGTGGCGTGGGTGATCGAGACCCTCTCCGCGGTCCCGCACGTGCGCGCCTGGCGCGAGTTCCCCTTCGGCGACGGCCAGCTCATCCCCCACGCCAGCATCAGCTGGGATGAGGATGCCCTGGGGATCACCCATGCCGAGGCGGTCAAGGCGCTGCTGGAGGGCCAGCCACGCATCGCGGTGCAGTTCATCAACCCCCAGGTCTACGGCTTTGGTGGGTATCAGAACAAGGAACTGCGCGTTCATCCCTCCACGCTGCAAGAGGGGGAGGATGTGATTGTGGCGCAGCGCCTCAAAGAGGTGCTAACGAACGAGCGCTGAGCCATGGACCGCGGCACTCCAGGGCCGCCTCTGTGACGCCAGAGGGCTGCGGGTCGCGGTTCGCTGCGAACCGCTACCCGCGGTCCGAGGATGCTGGCGCCTGCCTGGACCGCGGCACTCCAGGGCCGCCTCTGGGGCGCGGCGGCGCTATCCGCACCTGCCCTGCCCTGCCGCCGGATGGTCAGTCCTACGAGATGGTAGGGCCTGCCCGGAGTGTGCGACGTGCGAAGCTCGGACAGGCCTCACCGGGTCGTAGGTGTTGGCAGCCGTACAGAATATCCTATACTGTACGGCAAGGAGGTGAGCGTTATGGAAGAGACCAAGATGACGGTCCGGGTGCCACGCCAGGTGCTCGAGGAGGCCAAACGCTATGCCCATGCCCAGGGCACCACATTGACGCGTCTGGTCACCCAATATCTTGAGCAGATTGCGGCGCATAGCGACCTGTTGGCCGATGCTCCCATCGTCCGGCGACTGTCGGGGACTCTGTCGCCCGAGGTGACCGAGGAGGATTACCGACGTTATCTGGAAGAGAAGTATGGACACCAGGCCTAGAGTCCTCATCGACGTCAACGTAGTTCTGGATGTGCTGCAGCGGCGGGAGCCCCATTACATGCTCTCTGCCCAACTCCTGGCTCGTGCAGAGCTTGGGCTGGTGGAAGGAGCCCTGGCGGCCCATACATGGACCACGTTATACTATCTAGTCTCACGGGGTGGATCGTCCGAGCAAGCTCGGACCACGCTCAGCGACCTGCTGAAATTCCTGGCCGTTGCGCCCGTCGACCAGGCCGTGATGCAGGATGCCCTCAGCCTGCCATACCGTGACCTGGAGGATGCCGTGCAAATGGCTGCCGCCGTGCACTATGGCGCCCAATATGTGGTGACCCGCAACGTGCAGGACTATGTTGCTGGCCCGCTTCCGGCCTTGAGCCCCGCCGAGTTTCTCGCCCTGCTCGGAGGGTACAAATGACCATCTGACTTGGCAGAGCAACCTACGTTTCGTTCACCCACCACTTGCGACCACAGGAGACCGACTCAGATGACGAACACGAACGGATACATTCCCACCGCATTGGCCAGCGCGCCCCTCGGCGAGCCGCCACTATGGGCCATCCTGGAGCGGCGCCTCATCGACCTGATGGACCAATCGGTTGAGCCACTCCTGAGCCGCTATATCCGCGAGGATGGCTCGATCCTGTGGCCCACCACAGAGCGCTTTCATTCCATCGACGGCCTGGACGATGCCTACGAGAGCTTTCACAACTGGCCCCTGTACTATATCCTGGGTGGCGCCGACCGCTTCCGCGACCTCTCGCTCCGAGAGTTCGACGCCATCACCCTGCAGTTCACCAAATATGACTCGGGCCATGGGCACCCCATGGTGGTCAAGGAATACGAGCAGGGCTACGACTGGATGCACCAGGGCGAGGGTTACCTGTTCTTCTACCTCCTGGGCCTGACCGACCCGCGGAACCACAAGAACCAGGCGCGGGCGTCCCGCTATGCCGGTTTTTACCTGAACGAGGACCCCGAGGTGCACAACTATGACCCCGTGCTGCGCCTGGTCACCAGCCCCCATCCGGGGAGCATGGGGCCGGGCTGGCGCAACTTTGGCGGGCCGGAGGGGAACCCCTGGGGGCCTGCCGACTGGAAGAAATACTATGGCCTGCCCTTCCAGGATGTTCCGGGCGTCCGTACCCTCAAGGATATCGAGGAACCGGCCAAGGCGGCGGCGATGGGCAAGGTGATCCGCGAGCGCATGGCGCGGGGCGATGTGGCCACTAACCTGGCCATCACCAGCATGGTCACGCTGGCCTACCTCTACACGGGCGACGATAAATACAAGCGCTGGGTGGGCGAGTACGTGGATGCGTGGCTGGAGCGCCGGGACCGGAACCACGGCATCCTGCCCGACAACGTGGGCCTCTCCGGCCAGATCGGCGAGTACACCGGCAAGTGGTACGGCGGCTATTACGGCTGGACCTGGCCGCACGGCTGGGGCACGCTGGGGAACGCCATCACCGCGGCGGCGGAGAACGCCGCGCTGCTCTACCGCGACCCCTCCTACCTGGAGTTGGCCCGCTCGCAGATGGAGATGCTCATGCAGCGCGGCATCGAGCGCGAGGGGACGCTGTACGTCCCCTACAAGTACGGCGACGCAGGGTGGTACGGCTACCAGTACGGTCGCGGCGTCCTCCGCGAGGACGGCGCCGGCCCGGAGGAGGCGCGCCCGATCCTCTGGCGCGACGGCTGGTTCGAGTTCCAGCCGATGGAGGCGCGATGCCCCGCGCACCTGTGGCTGATGTCTGGGAGCGACGCCGACCGGCAGCGGATGGTGGCCCTGCGCAACAGGAGCGCGGGCGATTGGCAGCAGGTGCTGGACCTGCGCACCAAGGACCAGGGCGGGCACGAGCAGGCCTGGCTGGCCTACCTGCAAGGCGAGTATGCTCAGTATCCTGAGGATATCCTCCGGCACAACCTGATGCAGGTCTACCGGCGCCTCGATTTCATGTACCGCGACCAACAAGACCCCAAGACCTACGGCGACTATTACCTGCAGCACCGCAACCCCATCACCGCCGAGGGGCTGACACAGCTCACGCTAGGGGCGCCCTTGCCGATCTACAACGGCGGGCTGCTCATGGCCCGCCTGCGCTACTATGACGCCCAGCGCCAACGTCCGGGACTGCCCCCTGACGTAGCCGCCCTGGTGGAAAAGGTGGAAGCGGATCGCGCCGTGGTCTGCCTGGTGAACCTTTCGGCCAACCAGTATCGCGACGTGATCGTGCAGTCGGGAGCCTATGGCGAGCACCGCTTTACTGTGGCGGCCTACCAGGCGCCCCAGGATAGCGAGGACCACGGCACACGGCGCAGCGGCTCGGCCGTCGCGCCCACCGCCGAGAGGCGGCTGGCAGTGAACGGCCCGTGGCTGCAGGTGCACATGCGGCCGGCCTCGCAGATCACCCTCGAGCTCGGGATGGAGCGCTTTGTGCACCAACCCTCTCTAGCCTCGCCGCACCCCTAGGGAGACCTTGCGCCGAACTCCGGCCCGGGTAGGCCGGACAGCGCCGGTCTGGAGCCCCGCGGTCCAAGCCACAAGTACGGACCGCGGCACTCCAGGGCCGCTCTTGTGACGCCCAAGGTGATGCGGACCGCGGTTGGCAGCGGACCGACGAGCCCCGCGGTCCGAGGATGCTGGCGTCTGCCCGGCCCGCGGCACTCCAGGGCCGCACGAACGCTGCGGCATGGCAGCAGATCGTGGAGAGCAGTCAGTCCGTTGACCGCGAGACCACGACGCGGTATAATGAGCATGTCTACTGTGGTGATAAGTGGTCATTTTGGCGGCAACACTATGAACAGTGTAACGATCGACTACCCTCCCGAAGTGCTATGGGCGCTACAGCAAGAGCCGGACGAATTCGAGGCCGAGGCCCGCATTCTCCTGGCGGTCAAGCTCTATGAAATGGGCAAGTTGAGCACGGGCCTGGCGGCCCAACTGGCCGGCGTCCCTCGAACCATTTTTATCTCCCTGCTGAGCCGCTATAGCCTGTCGCCGTTCGGTGAGAGCGTTGACGAGCTGGAGGACGATCTGGCCAATGCCCGTAGCGCCAGTTATCGCAAATGGTATATCGCACAAGTACGCTTGACCCAAGGCACCATATAGGGTATCGTGAGCGTACAGTTATGGTCGAGTTACCAAGTGGAGGAGCCAAGTCAGAGGTGGGTATGTTGAGAACGTATCGCGCCCTACTGCACGGTCATCGATTGCAGTGGCTACAGGACCGGCCCAAAGATCTTCCCGCCGACCGGGCGATCCCCGTGCAGGTGACGATCCTCGAGGACTCGGTTCAACCGGAAGCCAACCAGGAACGGGGCCGACGCATGGCCGCCGCTCTGGAAGCTATCGCCTGCGCAGAGACGACGCCTTGGCCCCAGGACGCGCGCACGTGGCAGCGCCAGATACGCGAAGATCGCCCATTGCCTGGTCGAGATGAAAATGCTGATTGGTAGCAATATCATCATCTATGCCGCACAGCCAGAACACGCAGCGCTGAGAGGGTTCATCGCTCAATATGCGCCCGCAGTCTCCGCGGTGAGCTATGTCGAGGTGTTGGGATATCACCGGCTATCCGAGCCTGATCGCCTGCATTTCGAAGAGTTCTTCGCTACGGCGATGATACTTCCGCTGGCGCAGCCTGTGCTGGACCAGGCGGTAAGACTGCGCCAACGCAGCAGAATGGCCCTCGGAGATGCTTTGGTGGCAGCTACATGCTTGGTACATGGGTTGGCGCTCGTCACTCACAATACCTCTGACTTTGCTGGTATCCCTAATCTGCAGGTCCTGGATCCCCTGGCAATGCCGTAGAACTCCCTCAGCCATGGCTCGTGGCTTTGGACGCTGTTGCAGAGGTAGGTATGGGAATCAGCAAGTGGCTCGGAAAAAGACAGGATGCAGGGCCGTTCCATGGAGCTAGACCTGAAGCTGAAGCAGGGTTGTGATGCGCTCCTGGACATCTTCGACCGAGCTCACCACCCGGTGGTTCTCGATCGGCAACGGGCTTCCTA
>CAYQDH010000128.1:0-7606 GCA_964416075.1 uncultured Anaerolineales bacterium
AGAAGAGCAGCGTCGCCGACGACTTCGGGCAGAGACGATGTATTGGATGTAACCACCGGCGTGCCGCAGGCCATTGCTTCCAACGGCGGTAGGCCAAAGCCCTCGTACAGCGAGGGGAAAACAAACAGCTTGGCAGCGCTGTAGAGCAGCGGAAGATCGACATCATCCACATAGCCAGTATACCGCACTCGGTCTACCAAGTTAAGCCGCTGAAAAGTTGCGTCAAGCTCATGGGTCTGCCACTGGCGCTGGCCAGCAACTACCAAGGTCAGCTCCGGATGTCGCTCTCTCACTTGAGCATAGGCTTCGAATAGCCGAGAGATATTCTTGCGAGGGTTGATTCCTCCCACACAAAGCACATAAGGTTGCTTGATGGCGTACCGCCCCAACACCCTCTGCAGCGTGGAATCATCGGCGGAGGGCTCGAATCGCCGATCGACACCTCCCGGTATGACCTGCACTCGCTCGGGATCTAGCCCGAGGTGCAGCAGCAGGTCACGCCGAGAGCATTCGCTTACGGTGGTAACGGCATCTGCTCGCCGTGAAGCGGAGGGCAGATGGTGGCGGTACCGCCAGTTATCCAGCCGGTTGTGCGTCTCAGGATGGACATAGGGCACCGCATCGTGGATCGTGACCACGCAATGCGCTCTGGCAGGCAGCCCCAGAAACGGCGCGATGCCGTTAGGGTCGTGTACGAGGTCCAGCTTGTAACGGCGGATCGCGTCGCTGATGGGCAGGCTGCCGAATGCCATCAGGATCGGCAGTAGTCGACAACCAGGCAGCGCGTGATGTTCGAATCTGGCCCATAGGTTCTGCTGGTCCTGGCGCTCGGTAGTCAGTAGCACGATCTCCGGGCCGTTCGCCAGCCGCGCCAACGCGCGCGTCAGTTCGACGACATAGCGCCCAATGCCGCTCGGGGCGCGATCAAGGCCATAGGTGAGAATGCCCAATCTCATTTGTGATACACCACCTACTCGTTTCCTAGGCGTTCCCTGTAAACACTTGCGTCGGAGAATGACACATGGCTTGGTCCTGTCATCGCTGATAGGGGGTCTGCGGCGCAAGGCGATAAAGCTGCGCCTCACCATTATCGTAGACTCGGAATGCATCGGGAGGAACGGGGATCGGCTGCTGAAGTCGAGCGCCCCTGAGACGATTTACCTGGGTGACGAGCAGGCTCCGTACGCCGGGGGCCATAAAGGCCTCAAAGCTATTGTTGTGAGCGGATTCGCCCTTTTCCAAAAGAAATGCAGCGCCCAATCTTTCGTCGAAGTCGGTGCCGATATGCGAGTAAATTAGGTGCTCATCGGTCCATTCCAAAGCGGCCAACTCACTTTGGCGGTAAAATGTCCACTTGTTGCTGAGCGCAGGCTCATTCGTCGCCTTGAGCACGGATAGGACTGCAACAAAGCAGATGCCAAGGGCCAGCCCGAACTTGACCCAGGAGTCAAAGGGGCGCGGGCGCCAAGAGTCCAGAGCGCTGGCGACGACTCCGGCCGCCATGATCGAGAAGGATGGGAAGAGGCGGTGCTGTAGATTACTTCCGAGCGCCCCGCTGAGGTCTACCACGATCGAGAGCCCACCCTGAAATGCAAAAGCCGCATAGAACATCCAGAGCAACCTGGCCGCCTGGGTTCCCGGGGCTTGGCCTTGCGCAAACCACCGCACGCCCTGACGTACCCAAATCACGAACGACATCACCAAAATGACCCAATTGGCCGCGCTCACCGCCAGATAGGCCGGCAGGCTGATCCATCCAGAGGCAACATAGGCGTAGGGATTCGCCTGCACCGTCAGCCTGGATTGCAGGTCCAAGAGGAGGGCGGCGATTCGATTCCAGGTATCGGCGAAGACGAGCAGATCATGGCCGGCGGGGGGGTAGGCATAGGGGAGCATATAGACGAGGCCCGCACAGATGAGCACCATGTAGAGGAAACGCTGAACCAGATTACCGATCCCCGTCCCTGCTTTGCGCTTTTCCATAAACCATCCAAGCGCAAATGTAATCGCGAGCGAAACGATAAAGGAATGAGCGAGCAAGTTGTTACTAGCAACAAGGGCAAAAGAAACAAGGTAGAATAAAAGGACATGAGAAGCAAATAACAAGGGCTTCTCGCGAACCTTCAGGCTATGTAGTAATAAGAAGAGGCATATGAACACCAGAGAGCGCGTAAACTTTTCGTGTGAGCTTCGCAAGATCACGAATAGAAACTCTGGCTGTACGAGAAGCAATATGGCCGCCAGAGTCGCCCCACGTGCACTGCCAGTCAGTTCATGGTACATCAGCCAGGCAGGAAGGACGATGGCGAAGGCGATGAGAGGATAGACGCGTTGCTGAAGCGTTGCTACATCGAGGCCGGTCAAGGCGAGGATAAACGTAGATATCGCCTGGAAGGCATATCCGTTTGGATAGAGGTCTTGGATGGGTACCAGCCGTCCTTCCGCAGAGAAGACCCGTATAAACTGGGCAAAGGCGGCGGAATCGCTTTCGGCCCATCTGCCTGATGAGCGACCTATGGTATATAGCCCGACCAGGAGCATATACACCAGTAACAGCCCTAGCCACAACCAATCGCTCTTTCGGGACGTGGAGGGCGTGGGGTTTTCGCTAGACTGTGTCATCTATACCTCTCACTTCAGGTCCTCCCCATCGCTGCCAAAAAAGGTAGCCTGCCATGGCGCCGATCACCACAAGGCCCACGATGACAAACGGCAGCATCGCGGGGTACGTGCCAAGAGTGGCCAGAAGGCCTAAATTGGGTTGCTGTACAGGCAGTACGTTCACCGCTTGGGGCTGCGACACGACGCGCTGGTTGGCATCGCGCACCCCTGATGTCAACGTCCACGGTCCGGCCAGATACGGCGACCAACTGAGCGTTGATGTGATGGACTGCTGCGCAAGCAGAGGCCTAGTCTCCGTAGCGACCAGGGTGGTCTGCCCCTGCGGCGAAGTGGCCCAGAGCTCGACCACGGCTGAAGGAACATCTTCGAGGCCCTCGTTACGTAGGATAACCTCGATGGCGCCCGGTTGCAGTTGGGTCAGCGTCGCCTGGCCGATGGATGCCGAAATGAGAGGGGGCGTCAGCGGCTGCACCGTGAATCCCTGCTGATAGGTCACAACGTATTGTCCAGGGTCTAGGTCTGATAGAGGTAAAAGGTTTGCGCCTGTCACCTGGAACCCGGGGTAAAGATCGATGACCAGGCGGAAGCCGCCCCCGGGGAGCGGGCGGTAGGCTGATAGGGTTGCCCCACGGATGTTCATGGCGGGCCCGCTGAAGGGTTGTATCATCGACGCCAGGTCGTTGGGCGCCAGGTCACGCCGGCCCGTCTCGAGCAGGGCCCCGAGTTGGGCCCATTCATCGTGGTTGGCTGGGGGTTGCACTCGAAAGAGCTCGCGTGGGACAGCGGCCTTGAGCAACATCACCTGCTCATCCTGGCCGTATACGATGAATTCGTCGGACTGCTGTAGCTGCCCAACCCGTTGCGTGCCGACGTATAGCTCCCAGGAGTCGATCAAGTCATCCCCGTCCAGGTTACGATACTCGACGTGGCGGCCGCCCCCCGAATTGTAAACGCCCCTACTGGCGCCCAACAGGTGCAATCGGGCGTCGACGGGAGAGAAGTAAAGCCATACCTTCTTCTCAGTGTCGGCGTACTCGCCACGGTCGGCATACTCGCCACGAAAACCGGTCAAGATCGTCTGGTAGAGATCCTCGGGCGATCGTGACGACGCGCCGGCGAGATAATCGCGCTGGATCCGCTCCGCTTGGGGCACATCCGTCCGGTCACTGCTTGTGTAGGCCTGAACCCCGGCGACCGGAGCGCCTGCCGAGATCCCTTCGTAGCGCTGAATCCCTTCCAGGGTCGACCAGTCATAGATACCCTCAGAGCTCAGGTAGCCGTCGCCCGTCTCATAGGCCACAAAGGTCGTGAATCCCCAGGGATGGGTCATTACCCAACGCGGCAGGTCTTCATAGGGAACCTGCTCGAGGGCCATGTCGCCCAGCGTGACGACCTGACTGATCGGGTTGCTACCGGCCAGGTCGACCTTATAGTCCCATCGTAGCGTGTCATAGTTACGCTGATTCCACGAGTACTGCACCATCTCGAACGGCGACCTCGTGGGCCCGTCCGACACAAAAGAGCGAGTCCCGGGGGGTGTGTAGGCAAAACGGATGAATAACTCGGCTCGCTCATCGCGGTCATCCGCAAGATCGTAATAGGCCATCGGGTTCTCAAAACGTAGGACGTTGATCTTGTCGCGTTTTAGGGCACTCAGCGAGTTGACGTGGTACCCCTCCTCGATCGGATAGCCCTGAAAACTGAACGATTCGATGAGGCCGGATTTCCAGTTCACGCCAAGGAAGAGCGGGGTGTCGAAATAGTTCTTCCCCTGCGGGTTCTCCGGCTCGTTCAACAAGGGCCAAAAGACGATGTTTTCTAGCGCACTGGGGCGTTGACGCCCCGAGTTCACCTGAGCGCTCGAGCGAGGGATCCCTTCGTCGGCTGCGATAGGCGCCAGCAACGTATACCACAAGTATTCAGGGATACCGTCATGGTCCTCGTCTTGTGCCTCCCCCTCTGCATCGGCATCACCATCCAGGACGAACGCATATGGGTATCGCGCCGCGTATGGCGGGCTGGCCGCCGGTCCATCGTACTGCCAGGTCAGGTTGTAGTTCAGCGTGCCGTTTGGTCCCAGCCACCCACCTCTAGCTCGTATGGTCATCGTCGGATGAGCCGGCTCGGTGACCTGAACACTCGACTCTGCGATCGTGTAGCGGACAGCGCCCTTCGTCGCGCTTCCATCATAGATACGGGCCAGGATATCGTCTCCTTCAGTGGAGAAGGCGATCACCAGTGTCGCTCGTTCCTCGCCGCCCTGCCCTCCGATGTCAAAGATCCAGGTATCGTCGGTGAAATCGGTGGCTTGCTCCCAGTCCCCCGATGGCAGCATGTTGCCTGCGCCATCGAAGACCAGGACGCGATCATTGGGTGTCTCGATCGCACCGTTGATGATCGTCACATCCGGGGTACCATCCCGATCACGGTCCTGCTGGCTGGATCCATAGACTTGAACTCCAAGAGGCTGGTCATCGGCTCTGGCATGGATAACCATCGCCCAACCTGACACGATAATGGCCATTAGGAGGCGTATTGCAGATATAGGGGTGGAATATTGCTTGACCCGGGTCATCACGGTCGCGAGTCCCTCCCGACGGGCGGCGTGTCGATCTGGGGCGGTAGCCGCAGTGCCCGCCTGTAGATGTCAGCAACTGTCCCAGCGATCACCTTCCAATCGAACTGTGCGCCCAGATTTCGTCCCGCGCGACCCATGCGGTCGCGCAATGGCGCGTCATCCATCAGGCGAAGCAAGGCGTCGGCCAGTGCCTGCCCATCTCCCGATGGGAAGAGCAGGCCGGTCTGCTCATTGAATACCGCTTCTGGGATGCCCCCTACGGCTGAGGCAACCACCGGCAGGCCCGCCGCCGCTGCTTCGATGTTGACCATTCCGAATGGTTCCTGGTAAGTCGATGGGCAGACAAAGATATCGGCCGCGCGATAACAAGCCGGCAACTCTGTGCGGGGTACGGCTCCCAGAAAGCGCACCGGCAGATCCTCTGCGAGCTGCCGCACCCGGTGCTCGTAGGACTGCAATTCGCTCCATGCTGCCGGATACCCCTCGAACCCCAACGTCCCGGACCCCGCGACGAGCAGCAGTGGGGCGGAACGCCCACGGGCGACGATCGCCCCAAGAGCCTCGACCAGCACGAGCAGGCCTTTCTCCGGACCTATGCGGCCAACATAGAGCAGGGCGAGGTCATCACTCGGTATATCGAGTGCAGCTCGGGCCTCCTCACGGCTCGTCTGGGCGTAGAGATTCCAGTCGGCGCCATTGGGAACTATGTCGATCTGTGCAGCGGGATAGGCCACACGTTCCATCAGTTGGTGGCGGATAAACTGCGAGCAACAGATGATTCGATCGGCCCGGGCCATCGCTTGTTCCATGCGGGGAGAACTCTGGATCGACGAGTCTTGCACATGGAGCACTCGCGCTCGGGAACGGAATGGAACTAGATAGTATGGGTTACCATGGACGTGGGTGACCTCGACCGCTCGGGAGCCGAGTGTGTAGAGCCACAAGGGGACCAAGTAACTCAGATCACGGCGCCTCGAGCGCAGACTGGACCACTGAGGGAGCCAATACACCCTCACCCCTGCGATGGTCTGGTGTTCGTACCCATTCTGCCCCGGCGCCACGACCTCCACCTCGTGACCATCTGCAACCTGCTGAACAGCCAGACTCCAGGCGGCGCCGACGATGCCGGTCAGGGCGGCGTGCGACGGGTCAGCGGGCAAGTTGCCCATGGCAGGTTGAGGCAACACGTGGCGGATTCGCATCTTTACTCTCTTCCTTATCTTAATGCTTCGAGCCACAACACCAGGTTAAGCAGCGTCCAGATCTGCTCCTGTCGTACCGGGAGCCCGTTGTCGGAAGGGGCTAGTAGTCGGAGCGCGCTCTTTTGCTCAACGCCGAGTAATCGCGTCAGCGATTCAGCCGACAGTGATCGCAGGGCCAGGGGGCGCAGGGCGCCCTGTGCCCAGGCCATCGCCGGCGCAGCAAAGGGACGCTTGGTCCGCTGCGTGACGAACCGCGGCACACTATCGGCAAAGGCCTCCCGCAAGGGGGCCTTCCCGCGACCGTTTCTCACCTTGTCTGTGAAGGGCATGGTCAGTGCGAGATCGACTACTTGATTATCCTGAAATGGCACGCGTCCCTCCACGGAAGTCGCCATCGTCATACGATCTAGCCGCTGGTTAAAGTGCTCACCAACCCAGAGTGAGAGTTCCAACACTGCAAAGCGCGAGGCGAGCGAACGAGGGCCAGCGTGACCAAACAACGGCCCGATCAGCTCGTCGAGCGGATCCGTGGGTTGGGAGCGCCCAAGAAATTGAGCGCGCGTCGCAGCATCAAAGATGTCGTACTGCGCATGATATTTGGCGACGTCGCCGGAACGGTATTTGCGGCTGAGGTCGCGCATTTTGAGGCCAATGGACGAAGGAAGCGGGGCATGGGCTAACAACGCCAACGCCGGGCCAAGCCCGGGCATCCGCTCGATCTGTTCGAGGCGCGCCAGTGCTGGATGCCACGGATACCCGCCGAACAACTCGTCGCTACCATCGCCGCTGAGAAGCACTTTGACACCGTGCTCTCTCGCCAGGGTACTTATCAGGTAGATCGAGACAAACGACGGCTCCCAGACGGGCTCATCGAGCTGAGCCACGAGCTGCCGGAGCCTGCCTTCCAGGTCGTCGGAATCGGTGGCCACGATCTCGTGGTGGATCGTGCCCGTGGCCTCGGCGACCCGCTGGGCGTACTCCCGGTCGAGATTGTAGATCTGCTCCAATCCCGAACGCTCGGTCTCAAAGCCGATAGAGAAGGTGTGTAGCGGCTCAGTCGAGGTTTTCTGGGCCACCGCCGTCACGATGGATGAATCGAGGCCTCCACTCAACATAACTCCGACCGGGACATCGCTCATCATCTGACGACTAACGGCTTGCGTAACGACGGATCGGGTTTCCTCGACGGTCTGCTCCCATGGCT
>CAYQDH010000128.1:7617-11914 GCA_964416075.1 uncultured Anaerolineales bacterium
GCCAAAAGCGCTCGAGGCGGAGGCGGCCATCTTCAAACACGCCATAGGTCCCTGCTGTCAATTTCCTGACGCCGCGGATCAGAGAGTGTGGTGCTGGCACATAGCCCAGGGCCAGGTAGATCTCCAAGGCCACAGAATCGATCTCGGTGCCGACGAGGCCTGCGCCAACCAACGCCTTGAGCTCCGAGGCACAGACTAGCTTACCCGTCTGTTCTGTATAATACAGCGGCTTGACGCCGGTCCGGTCGCGGGCGATGACGACGCGATCGTTGCGGCTATCGTAAATGACACAAGCAAATATGCCGTTAAACAAACTAAAGCACTCCGGCCCATATTCCTCATAGGCGTGGAGCGCCGTCTCGGTGTCCGTTCGCGAGCGGTAACGATGCCCTCGGCGCTCCAGGTCCGCCCGGATCTCGGCGTGGTTGTAGATTTCACCATTATACACGATCCAGATCGTCTCGTCCTCGTTCGCCATTGGCATCATGCCCGCGGGCGAAAGGTCGAGGATGCTGAGCCGCTGCGCACCGAGGCCGATGGAGAAGGCTGTCGCCCGGGTGGTGAACGTGTTGCCCCCGTCCGGCCCACGGTGCACGATGGCCGCACGCATCCTATCGATCACATCCGGAGACACCGGGCTGTTCGTATCAACGACTGCAACTATACCGCACATATAGCAAATCACCCCTTTACTGGACTGGTCGAGTCAGCCCGAGCTTGCCCGTCCATGTGCCAAGCCATTCGGGGAGCAAGAGACCAGGAGATAGAGCGTTGTTCGCCTTCCTTAGATTGAACCAGTTCGCCAAACGAGCGCTGGGCGGCATCAACTGAAGGTGGAATTGGGTGATCCGCTCGAGATCCGGCTCTGCCCGGAAGACTTGAGGTAGCCACAGATCAACCTCCTCAGCGTTGCAGCGGTCATCCACTCCAGAGGGCGGGGTCACCGCAGGTAAGCCAGCGACCTGCTCGTACAGCGTCTCTACCCTGGAGCGCCAGCCGGGCTCGTGATGAATAGCGCTAATCACTTCTCTGGCTTGGTCACCTACTTGCGTCCGATACTCACCGTCGACGATCAACCGCGACAAGATAGCGTGGTAGGCCTCCTCATCACCAGCCTGCAAAAGGCACCTGTCTAGCCCCGGGGTGTCGGCGGCCAGAACGGTTCCCTTGGCTGCAGGCCAGTAGCGGCTTACCAGTGGCATGCCATAGCTGCCGGCTTCGAGCAGAGAAGTGGTCGAGACAATAGGAAACGAATCGACGTAAATATCTGCCGCCTGGTAGAACCGGGCGGTATCCTCTCGCCTGCCCAGTGCCCGTACCCGTCCTTGGGTCTGCTTGCTGGCGCTCGCCCAAGCGCCCTCTTGATCGGGCCCGATGACCAGCAACATAGCGCGGGGATGCTGCTCCAGAACCGGCAGTAGCGCAGCCAAAAAGTTCAGCCCCCCAAGGGGCTGGTACTTGTGTGGGCGGGCGATCGAGAGCAGAACGACCGAACCCGCGTCCAGCCCAAGCTCCCGCTTGGCCTGGACGCGAGACAAGGCTCGCCGGAGGGGTGGGAGCACCGTAGGCAGGATATATGACCTTTCCGGCGCAATGCCGCGTCGCGTCCGCGCCAATGTCGCGCCCGAAACACGAAGCCCTGCGACCACATCGCTGATGCTGGTGCCGATCCAAAAGGCATGGTCGGCGTGATCGACATAGATCACTGGCGGAGTATATTGCTTGTCTGCCAGGGCAAGGAACGGAACCACATCGTAGGGATGAATGTGCAGCACGACCGTGTCAACGGACGCAGCGATCTTTCTTAGGGTGCTGGCCCAGGTAATCATGCTGCCCATCTGCTGGTTCAGCACGTACGTCCGTCCGCCGGCAGCGGATGCAGCGTCACGGAGCGCTGGCGGCACAGGCACAGGTCCCTGTCGGGTTAGTGCGACCGAATGCTGGCGTCCACTATCTTGCTGAATCCAGCGCCAAACCATCCGTGCATCCCCGCCAATCCCAAAGGCGCGGGTTAGCACATGTAAGATGTGCCGAGGCATCTGTCCTGATCGATCCTGTCGCTGCAATCCATAAGCTGGCCTGATGGCCTGCTGCCCGATGGTTAGCAGAACGCTTTCCAGGCGTGGACTGGCAAACAAGCCCGGGTGCTTGCTCATGGCATAGTTGGCGGCTATCTCGGCGTGCACCGTGGCCAGACCATAGCGACCGGCGCGCAATGAGCCCTCGGCTCGACTGATGAGCCTCTGAAACTCAGCAAAATGCTTCTCGACCAAGTGACGACCTTCCATGGAACCATCCATCTTCTTCCTCACACTCAACCGGATTTTGCCCGCGCCAGCCAGGCGCGCACATGGCTCTGCAACTCGAGTTCTTTCCAGATTACCGTTATGCTCCGTAGGCCGGCAAGCAACCCAAGGGACAACGCCAGCGGCATTCTGAGATGTCCCAGGCCCGCCGATGGCAGCATTTGAAGCACGAGAACAGCAACTGTGGTGGCCAGCAACATGAGTTTGTTGTCTGTCGTCCAAACGAGGCCGATATCCTTGCGGACGATCATAAACGTGACTGCGTACTGCACCACATAGGTCGCCAGATAGCCGATCCCAAGTCCGGACAAGCCAAACCAACGGATGCCCAACCAAGACATCATCAGGATGCTACTCCCCGCCACAAGCTCGACCAGGAAAAGGGTAAGGCTACGGCGACGCGCCAGGATGATGAAGCCCATCGTCCAACTCGAGAACTTGAACAGGTCTCCGATGAGTTGCCAATCCAGGATACCGACCGCGGGAGCAAACTCAGGTGTATAGATCAGCGGAACGAGATAGGGAGTGAATGCCAACATGATCAGGATCATCGGAACCGCAAGGAGCATGATCAGCCGATGCTGTTGATTCACCAAGTCGACCAGTTGCGCAGGTTTGTCACTGACCGCGGAGACCCGCGGGTAGTAGTCGTGAGCCATGGCAAGTAGCAGGAAACCAAGAAAGACCCCCGCGACCGAAATTGCCGCACGGTAGTAGCCCACACTCTCTGTACTGAGGCTATGTAGGATGACAGCTGGCAGAATGAACTGTACACCGACGCCGACCATCTGGCTCGCGCTATATGGTGCTCCGAACCGCAGCAGCGACCGGATGGCGCGGGTCACCTCCTCGCGCGCAGGCCGGGTAGGGACAGGGCTCATCTCTCGCCGAACGAAATAGGTCGACACACCCCAGTTGATCGCTGCCCCGGCAATGACCGACAGTGCGACAGCCTGTTCGCGCCAGATCAGTACGGCAACGAGACTGGCGCCGGTGCCGAGGATACTGCCGAATACACCAACCCTGGCCAGTGCCGCGACGCGGTGGTAGGCGTTCAGAAGGCTGGTCTGGATGCCGGACGCCAAGCTAAAGACCAGCGCAAGGCCCACGAGTAGCACATCCATGGCGTGCTCTGGTCCGCCAAGCATCCAGCGACTGATCGGTACACGGAACATGGCCAGGGCAAGGACAGCCAGGCCCCCGGCTGCCCAGAAGAGCAGCCATGCCCCCCTGCGCAGCGCCTCAGCTTGCAGGTGGTCGTCCTGGGCCAGGGCGTTGGCGCCCATGCTGACCAGGCCTGCCCCGATGCCCAGCCCAGCGATCAGTGCGACAAGCCCCAGAAGTCCTTGCATGAGGCCCAGATGGCCAATGCCGCTAGGCCCCAGGAGCAGTGCCCAGATCTTGGCCGAGACGAGACCAACCAGGATGTTCACGAATGAGCTGCTGCTCAGGATTATGGTCGAGCGTAGAACGGATCTCATCGTTGTCGCCCCACCTGGGTCATGATCTCAAGATAGCGGTCCGCAGCGAGGGAGGGGGTAAATCTGAGTGCTTGGCCTCTTCCGTCAAGAGCCCGTTCTTGAGCGCGTGGGTCGCAGATCGCGGTGACGGCCGCTTGCGCCAAGGGGTCCAACTCGGGCTCCACGACCCACCCCACTTGGCCCACGATCTCGGGGAATGAGCCTCGGTTGGTGACGACAACGGGCGTTCCAACGGCCATGGCCTCCAGGGCGGGCAACCCAAACCCTTCATAAAGGCTCGCCGATATGAACACATCTGCCGCGTTGTAGGCATCGGCCAGCGTTGCATCGTCGATCTTTTCCAGGATCAGGATGTCTCGCCCGACTCTTAGCCCAAGGCTTCTGGCCAGGTCCAGGGTGCTGGCCCGCCATTGTGGCAGGCCAGGCTGGCCCACCTTGAGCAGTTGGGCGCGGGGATAGCGATCCTTAACCTGTCGCAGCACTCTGAGGAGCAAAGGGATGTTTTTGCGA
>CAYQDH010000129.1:0-354 GCA_964416075.1 uncultured Anaerolineales bacterium
GGGCCACCAACTCGATCTCGATCAGCCATTCGTCGTTCAAGAGTGAGCAGCCGATGGTGGTGCGCGAGGGCGGGTTCACGGGGAAATACTCGCCCCAAACCTTGTTCCAGCCGCCGATGTCGCGCTTGGGGTTGGTGAGGAAGGCGGTCACCTTGACCACCTTGTTCCATCCGGAGCCGGCCGCCGCGAGCACGGCGCCGATATTCTCAAAGGCCTGGCGCGCCTGCGACTCGATGTCGGGGCCGGGCACTTGGCCACTCTTGTCAAGCCCCGCCGATCCAGACGACCATACAAAATGGCCAATCCCTACCGCCGGCGAGAACATCATCTTGGTCGGGTCAACTCCCTCGGTCA
>CAYQDH010000129.1:364-11890 GCA_964416075.1 uncultured Anaerolineales bacterium
ATTCTCAAAGGCCTGGCGCGCTTGCGACTCGATATCGGGGCCGGCCACTTTGCCGTCCTTGAGCCCTGCCGAGCCCGAGGGGAAGATGAGGTTGTCGGCGATGACCCCTGGCGCCATGAAAACCTTGGATGCGTCTACGCCCGCGGGGATGATGAGCTCTTTTTCCATGTTGCACAGCCTCCTGATTGATGTGGGCACGGGGAAGGTGCCCCGATGCATGTCCGTATCTTACGAGCAAACGGGCAGTAATACAAGGCGATGCACTCGCGAGCAGGGCTTTGTCAAAGTCGCTGTGCCTGTGAGATCAGACGCAGATTACAGGGTCTGACTATAGTGCGCGGGGATCCTTCCCTTCGGTCAGGATGACAGAATCGCGACAATGACAAAGCCCCGCTCGCGAGGATGCACGAACTCGCAACCCCGCACAAAAGGCCTATGATTTCCCCGCACGTCGTTAACAGAATCTTCACAAATGGATGGTATCCTAGGGCTCAGTAACGCAAGCTTGTGATCTTGTCTATAACAGAGGACTATGAACACCAACCGATCATCCAAGAACTGGCTCATCGACGCTGCCCTTTTCGGCGGCTTTATCGTGCTCTTTTTCCTAGAGCTCACCGGGCTGGCACTGCACCAGTGGCTGGGGATCGCCGCGGGCGCGCTGGCGGCCTATCACCTGGCGGCGCATTGGTCCTGGGTGAAAGGGGTGGCCCAGCGCTTTTTCGGGCGCGCCACCTGGGAAGCGCGGCTGTACCTGCTGGTGGATACGCTGTTGTTCTCGGGATTGGCGGCGATCGTGCTGAGCGGCGTGGTGATCTCCAGCTGGCTCAACCTGCCCACGAACAATGTGTACCTGGCGCTGAGCACCTTCCATATCGTGGCCTCACAGGCCACACTGTTGCTGATCGTGTTCAAGATCGCCATCCACTGGGAGTGGATCGTCAAGACCACGCGGCGCCTCTTTGCCCGGCCGGTTGCGACGGGCGCGGGCGAGAGCGTTTCGGCGCGAGCCAGGGTCGCGGCGCCGGAGCTTGGCCGGCGCGACTTTATTCGGCTCATGGGTGTCGTGGGCGGGGTGGCGGCGTTCAGCCTGTTCCGGACCACCCGCCCGCTCGCCGAAGCGGCCGTGCAGCTCCTCAGTGCGCCGCCGGTCGAGGCGGGGGACATCGCTGAGGCGCCAGGGGCTGACGCTGCCTACGTGCCCGCTGTGCAGGCGCCCGAGGTCGAAGTCGAGAACGCGGAGGCAGGGCCGGAGGTCGAGGCGCCGAGCGCGCCCACGCCGGGGGGCGAGGAGACTGCGGAGGCCCCCGCGGCGGCGACGGTCGAGGCGCAGAGCGCGCCGACAGCGCAGCCGAGCAGCACGGCAATGGCGCCCACGGCGCGGCCCACGATCGTTCCGAGCACGGCCACCCCAGAGGCGGCCAAGGTCCCCACGCTCTGCACCAAGCTATGCCCCAGGGGCCAATCGTGCAGCTATCCCGGGCGCTGCCGATCCTACCGGGACCGGAACGGCAACGGGCATTGCGATCTGGCGGAGTGCTGAGAGGGGACTCAACACGGAGGGCACGGAGGTCTCACGGAGAGCACGGAGAGGAGGACAGAATTGGGGGCGGAGGGAGGAAGAGGAGGAATGAGGACTCAACACGGAGGGCACGAAGGCCCCACGGAGAGCACAGAATAGAAAGAGAGATGCTCTTGCACGGCGCCGGCCAGAACGCCTACGAGCGGCCATCGAGGGCCTGCCGGCACGCTATTGGACCGCCGTCTCTGCTCGAGGCAGAGACGGCGGTTTGTCATCGTGGGCACTCAGCCTCGCGCCGTATAGAGCACCAATTCCGAGAGATTGCGTCCGTCCAGACGGAGGGTGAGCCCGGTATCGGCCAGCTCGCGGCCAGAGAGGATCATCGTCTCTTGGCTGTTATCCAGAGTCACCGCGTAATCGCGCGCACGGTCGACCCCGCGCGGGCGCAGCACATAGGACCCAGGGTTGTTCTCCAGTGAAAACACCCCCACATAGCCGCGGCTGCGGTCCGCGGCCGCGTACTCGAGCACGCACCAGGGCGCCGGGCGCAACACGCCGATGTCGGGCGTGTGGTGGTACACCAGGGGCTGCCCGGCGATAATGGGGTAGCAGGTGTCCTTGGCCAAGCGGATGTGGCGCCGCGTCTCCTGAAAGTATGGGGTGGAGCGATCCGCATCCTGCGCGCCAAAACCCACAAAGACGGTATTGGCAAAGAGGGTCACCCGCAGATGGGTGGTCAGGTCGGCGCTCAGGTGCGCGTTGGGCATGTGGTTGTGGTAGTAGACCAGCGCCTGAGGCGGCAGGAACAGGGTGAGCCCGTTGAGCGCGCGGATGCTCAAGGGGAAGTGGCTGAAATCCGATTCGCAGGCATAGTGGAAGCGGCTCATCATCCCCAGGTCGGTGCGCCCGCCGCCGCCCGCGCAATCCTCCAGGGCCACCTGGGGCAGCTCGCGCGCCACCCGATCAAAGGCGCCGTAGAGCGTCTCCATGTGGCGCCAGGTCTCGCTCTCGGCATAGCCATCGCGCAGGTTCTGGCCCCCCTCGAGCACCCGCACATTGTAATCCAGCTTGAAAAAGTCGAGCTGGAAATCGCGAATGGTGCGCAACACCACATCCTCGAAAAAGCGGGCCGCTTCCGGATGGCCCAGGTTGAGCACGCGCGCCCCGCCGGGCCGGCGCCCCTCGTCCGTGGTGAGCAGCCATTCGGGGTGTTGCTGAGCCAGCGCACTCTTTTCGCCCACTGCCTCCGGCTCCATCCACAGGCCAAAGAGGATGCCCCGCTGGTGAGCATACTCGCGGATACCGGCCATCCCCCCTGGGAGCCAGTCCCCCTCGTACCAATCGCCGCGACGCTCCGGCCAGCCGCCAAAGAGGTCGCCATACCACCCCGCGTCCACCATAAAAGCCTCGATGCCCATCTCCTGGGCGATATCGATCTCGCGCAGGATCCACTCGCCGGGGTATTCCACCACGTGCCCGGCGATGGTGAACATCTCTTTTCCCGCGGGGCGAGGGGGGATCACCGAGGCAGTCAAGTGCTGGTGCCAGGCCTGCACGGCGCTATCCAGGCCGCGATGCAGGGGCCCGAGGTGCACCTCCGGCGTGAGCACCGTTTCGCCGGGAGCGATCACGCGCTGGGGCGCCGGGCCCAGAGGGCCAGCACGGAAGGAGAGCACCCCATCGGCGCGCGACGCAAACTCGGCGAACCAGTTGCCGGACCAGGCCAGGGCCGCGAAAAAGAGCTCACCCGTGGCCTCGTTGCGCAGGATAAAGGTCGGCGCGCCATAGTTCTTGCCCCAGGGTCGCTCCAAGCGCAGCGTCTCGGGGGGCAGGCTGAGCCAGCGGAAATCGCCCTCATCGCCCCACACTTGCGCTCCGTCGTATCCCAGGCTAAACAGCGAGTCGCGCGGCGCGGTGGTGAGCTTCCAGCGAGGGTCGGTGTGCCAGAGCATGCCGCACCAGGGCGACACCGCCGAAAGCGCCGCCGGGGCAGACCCCGTGTTGGTGACCTCCAGCCAGCGCGCCATAAAGGGCGTGCCATCGAGCCGGGTGACCACGCGCAGGCTGACGGGGCGCACCTGGTGGCGCAGCTCCACGACCATCTCCACCGTGCCGGGCCGGGAGCCGGGGCGCTCGGAGGCGCCCATCCACTGCCAGTGGTTGTGCAGGAGCTGCCCATCGATCTCCAGCTCGAACGCGCCCACCGGCAGAGCCAGAGGGTCGGGCAGCAGAGAGTGGGGCGCCCGCCCGGGGCCCACGTCGCGGATCACCTCGCCCACGGCGGACCAATAGAGCCCCACCAGGCGGCCTTGATCCAGAGCCTCCTCGCGCACCGTGGTATCGGATACGTAGCGGACTGTAGGACAGTGGGTGCGCTGGATCACCTGTACGGACACATTCGCGGGACGCGCCTGCGTCGGTTGTAGATCGGCCATCATGCCTCCCCGGGGCCGGGCGCCAGAATATGGGACCATCACCTGCCCGCCCCCATCGCGAGGATGATAGGGTAAATGAACGCGCGGCGCAAGCCAGAGGGAAGGGAGAAGACTCAACACGGAGGGCACGGAGGTCTCACAGAGGACACGGAGAGGAGGGGAAAATTGGAAAAAGTAAAAAAGGAGAGGAACCACGGAGGACACGGGGGCCTCGCGGAGATCACGGAGAGTAGAGGAGAATTGGGAAGGAGGGGAGCAATGAGCATTACGGCGGTCGCGGCGATTAGCGGCGCGCGAGCGCCCTGGTCCCTCGGTGGTGGCGCCTGTCAATGCCAATTGCGGGCCTGGAGCCCCGCGGTCCGGGATGGCTAGCCCACACACGGACCGCGGCGCTCCAGGGCCGCTCTGCGCGCATCGACAAAGGCGGCGTCGTCAGTCCACCTGGGTGAGCTCCAGCAGGTGGCCGTCAGGGTCGCGAAAGAAGACCACCTTCCAGCCTCCTTCCGCCTCGGGGAACGTCACCGGGGGCGAGACGAACTCCACCCCGGCGGCCACGAGTCTCTCGTAGGTGGCCTGTAGGTCCTTGACTCCAAAGGCAAAGTGAGCCATGGGGGCATCGTTGATCGCGGGCGCTCCCTTCACTTGGCCCGCTGGGCGAGCGATCTGCAGTAGGTCGAGGGTGAACCCGGGAGCCTTACCGGCGGGGCCGGGCCCCTGGGGAGGGCGCATGCGATACTCTTTCAGATAGGTCCCCTCGATGGCGCACAACTCGGCGATGGCGCCGCCCTCGTGCTCCACGTACATGACGACGTTCAGACCCAACAGGTCTTGGTAGAAATGCCTGGACACCTCGATATCGCTGACGTGGATCGCCGCGTGTTCCAGTGCCAGCACCTCACCCATGAGACTACCTCCTTGGTCAGAATCACGATCCGGACAGGTGGCCCGACGCCTTCAGCTCTTCGAGCAAGGCCTTGGCCTCTTGCAGATCCGGGGTGTCGAAGCCTTCGGTGAACCAGTTGTAGATCGTCGCCAGCATCTCTCGCGCCTCGGCCACGCGACCCTGCTGCTGCAAGAGCCGCGCCAGGCTGGTGGTAGCGCGCAGCTCCCAAGAGCGCGCCTCTTGCTGCCGGGCGACCTCGATGGCTTGCCGGTGGCAAGTTTCGACCTCCTCGGGATTGGCCCCGCGCTGCAGGAGAACCTGGCCTTTGACGTGGTGGACTTGTGCTTCATAGTACCGTTCCCCTGTGCGCGCCACATGGGCCAGCGCATCCTCCAGGCAGGCCAACCCCTCATCGAATCGCCCGGCCAGGGCGTAGCCCTCGCCCAGCATAGTGAGCAATTGGGATAGACACACCTTGTTCCCGCTGGCATGCCAGCCCGCCAGGCCACGCTGCATCTCGGCGATGCCTTGTGCCGCATGCCCCGTGTGGGCATGCGCCCAGCCCAGGATCATCAAGGCCCATGGCGCTTCGCCTCCCCACCAGCTCTCCTCAGGCGCGCGCCCCAGCTGACTATTGGCGTGCTCCCGCAGGTCCTCCCAGGCGCGACGGAACCCCAGGAGGTACCCCCTGGCAGGATGGGCCAAGTCCGGATTGCGGCTGGCTCCGGGGCCACGCTCGTCCATCTGAGAGGCCTGGTCGGGATAGCCCAGGTACCACAACGCCGGGATGAGATGGTCCATGGCGCAATAGACGAGATAGCTGATGGGCACCGGGAACTCCCCCTGAAGACACTCGGCGAGGCGGAGGGCCTCTTCCATGCGCCGCCGTGCGGCCACGAATTCACCCCGGCGCAGGAGCGAGTGTCCTATCATGATGAAGAACCTGACCTGCTCGTAGCCACTAGTCTCCCGCTGCGCCCAGGCCAGCCCCTGCTCTTCCAAGCGCAGTGAACGGTCATATTCCGCGCGGTTGCGGTGGAAGTCGGCCACGCCCGCCAGTGATTCGCAGATCGGTCCTATGTCGCCCAGTTGTTGGGCCAACAGATGGGCCCTTTGGAAAGCCTGGCCAAATTCGGGCAAGGCGAAACCCCGGGCGATGCCGAGCACATTGGCCAGGTTGATCTGCAGCAAGTACTCTGTGTGCAACCAAGCGCGGCGCTGGGCGGCATCGGGATGAGAGGAGGAGGCGTCTGACAGTGACTGCACCAGGGTGATCGCATGGGCCAGGTGCGCCGCGGCCTCCTGATAGGCCACGGCGTAGATGGCCCTCTCGGCCGCCTGTTGCAGATAGGCCACGGCCCTGTCCACCAACCCTGCTTGCTCAAAGTGCCAGGCCAACTGCGGGGCGATGACCGCCCCCGTCGCCTCCACATAGGTCTTTTCGGCAACGCCGAGGCGAATAGGTCCCCACGATGACGGGTCCAAGGGCGCCTGGGGCGGCGCGGCGCCATATAGCGCCTCCAGGGCATGACCGACCTGCTCGTGGAGGGCGGCGCACCGCACCTCATCCAGGCTGTGGTAGAGGTAGGCCTGGTAGAGATGATGGCGGAAGCGATAGCGCGAGAGGCGCTGCCCGACGGCGGCGCTCAACAGGGCGCGCTGGGCGCCCAGGGCGTGCACCAGATGGCGTTGCCCCCCCAGTTCGTCGATTAGGGAGGCGACCACACCCCTCTCATCGCCAGGGCACTGCACACGCGCCGCCACCTCAGCAGTGAACTCTTCGCCCTCCACGCTGGCCACGGTCAGCAGCGCGCGCAAGCGCTGGGGCAAGCGCTGCATCTGTTGGGCGATGACGGCCTCCACGCGCGTGGGAAGTGTGGCCCAGTCGGGGGTAGCTCCCTCGACCCAGTAACCCTCGGGGTTGCGCTGCAGGTCGCCCCGCTGCTGCAAGCCCCGCAATAGCTCCACCGTAAAGAGCGCCTGCCCCTCTGTGTGGCGGTAGAGCGTCTCGCGGAAAGCGCTGCTCAGACGGTTGGGGGCGCTATCGATCAGGGCATCGACAAAGCGCCGACCCTCCGCCTGCGAGAGGTCCACCGTCATATCGCTCCACAGCTGGTGGAACTCGTGGACTACGGGTTCCAGGGGATGTTGCTCGCCGCCCCTGCCCGCGGCCACCTCCGCCGGGCGATAGGCCCCCAGCACCAGGATGCGATGGCTCGCCAGGGTTCGACCGAGATGGAAGAGCAGGCTCGCGGAGCTGGCATCGGCCCATTGCAGGTCGTCCAGCAGCAAGAGCAGGGGATGGGCGGATGCCAGAGCACAGAGCACCCTGGCGCAGCGCCCCAAGAGGGCCCCTTGTGGCAAGCCGGGGTAGCCGCGGCCGGCGGCCGAGGCCTGGACAAGATCATCCAGGCGCGCGCGCCAGGGCGCGCTCTCGGGAGCCCAGGCTTGCGCTCGCCGCAGCAAATCGGCGCCGGGGAGGAAGGTATCCAAGAGCTCCGGGCCCTGCTCCACAAGCACCTGCATGGCCAATGGAAAGAGGGCGCGCAGGCGGCGCGCCGCCTCTGGCGTAAGGACTCCCCCCGCCTGGCGAGGATCGGCGTCGCCGGTGAGCCGTTGCAGGATTTCCACAAAGGGCAGGTAAGGGTCCCCAAGGCCGGTATAGGCCTTGCCACTGCCGCCGGCCACGATCAGGTCAGGATGCTGCTGCATGGCGCGGCGGGCGAACTCGTGCAGGAGGGCCGTCTTGCCACTTCCGGGCTCCCCCACGACGAAGGCTACACGGCCCTCGCCTTGCAGTGCAAGGGCCAGCCACTGCTCCAGGTGGGCCAGCTCCTGCTCGCGGGCCACAAATGGAGGAGGGGGAGACTCGGTGACGGGGAGACGCGGGGACTCGGAGAAAGGGAGACTCACATCAGTCATGGGGAGCAAGCTGTGTGTTAGGCCTGTGGCGGTGGGTGGCGACGCGACCAGAGCGCCGCTGCGGATGGCCTCGTAAAGCGCCGCGGTCTCGGGCTCGGGCTGCAGACCCAGGTCGTCGGCCAACAGGCGGCGGCAGGCCTGGTACTGGGCCAGCGCCGCGCTACGCTGCCCCCCCAGGGCCAAGAGGCGCATCAACTGCCGCTGGGCCTCTTCATTCAGCGGATCCAACTCCACCCGGCGCCTGGCCCATTTTTCTGCAGAGCCATAGGCGCGCTCCTGCTCGTGGAGCTCCGCCAGGCGCTGCAACACGGCGAGGAAGCGGCGATGGTACTCCTCGCGCCTGGCCGTGATCCATTCCTCAAAGGTGGCGCTGTCACCAAGGGCGAAGCCTAGCAGAAAGGTGCCGCGGTAGCGGGCGGCGGCAGCCTGCAGCCGGGCAATGGCCTCGGTTGCGACCATGTCTGGAATGGCCGCGAGGGCCTGGTCAAGCTCGGCGATGTCCAGCTCATAGGCGCAGGAAGGGTTGAGCGACACCGTATCGCGGGTGATGAGCAAAAAGGGCGGATGCGCCGGGTGGTCGCCAGCGGCACGGTCGCCAGCGGCACGGTCGCCGGCGGCACGGTCGCCGAGGGCGGTGCGCAGGCTAAAGAGCGCCTGGCTCAGGCTTTGGCGCGCGCTCATCTCGGCGTAATCGGGCCACAGCAGCCCGGCGAGGCTTTCTCGAGGATGTTGCCGGCCCGATTCGACGGCCAGATAGGCCAGCAGCGCACGCACCTTGTCGGTAGGGAACTGGATCGAGCTGCCATCCAGGGTGACTTCTAAAGGACCCAATAGCGAGATCGCCAGGTGTGGCATGACGCATCCTCCCCGCCGTACGTGAACGCGGTCTCACAGACCCCGGGTCACTGAGGAACCAGACCCTCGATTTGAGGCTCTTTTGAAGGACGCTTGAAGCTCCTTTGATATACGCCTGCTATTATAGGCCAGAGACAGTCGAGGGACAAGGAATGCTGGAAGGTACAGAGAAAGGAAACACGAAATGCGTTTCGCCATGAGATCCTTAGGTATGCTGGCAGCGGTATGGCTCCTTGTTACGCCCGCGATGGGGGTTGCCGCGCAAGGCGGGGCAATGAACGGCTACATCTGGGATGGCAGCGCTTTCTTACCCGAGGTCGCAGCGCTCACGATGCCCGAGGCCTTGCCCCTGGCGGGTAGCGGCACACCCAATGGGGCGCCGTTCGGTGGCTATATCTGGGACGGCAGCGCTTTCTTACCCGAGGTCGCAGCGACGCTGTTGCCCTAAAGGTCGCCATCGGCGGGGACCATCGAACAAGGTCCACATAGCAGAGCGTCCCGGGCGGTTGGCCCGGGACGCTCCTCTTTCCATGATCGGCGTGCCCGCGTTTGCCAGTGGGCATGGAATAGTAGCAAAAGTGGAATCCCGGAGGAGCAGACGAAGCACGGAATCGCGGCGTTCTCATGCGGGGCGCAGGGACGCTGCTCTCGAACCATTTGGCCCAGCGTCAACACGTCTCTGTCGCAGCGCGCAGGCGATAGCCAACCCCCGGCTCGGTGAGGATGTAACGCGGCCGCATGGGGTCCGGCTCGATCTTGCGGCGCAGATTGCTGATGTTCACGCGCAGGATGTGCGTCTCTTGCTCATAGCCCGGGCCCCACACCTCGCGCAACAGGTGGCGGTGGGTTAGCACCTGCCCCGCGTGGCCCACCAAAGCGCGCAACAACCCATACTCGGTGGGCGTCAACGACACCTCGCGCCCGGAGACACTCACTTGCCGCCGGGCGAGGTCCACCACCAGCTCACCGCTGGTGAAAACGGGCTCGCCGCCAACCTGGCCGGCTCGCCGCAGCGCCACGCGCATGCGCGCCAAGAGCTCTCCGATGCCGAACGGCTTGGTCACATAATCATCCGCGCCCGCGTCCAGGGCGGCGATCTTGTCCTCCTCTTGGCCACGTACCGAGAGGATGATCACCGGCACCTGCGTCCAGGTCCGCACGGTGCGCGTCACCTCTACCCCATCCAGGTCGGGTAGCCCCAGGTCCAGGATCACGATATCCGGCCGCTGCGCGGTGATCGCCGCCATAGCCCTGCCAGTTGGTGTTGCTGGCGTAGCTGATGGCGGTGTTGAGCGCCGAATCCCGCGAGACAGCCCCCAGGTGCTGGGGGTTGAGCGGGAGCAGACCTTGCAGGCGCTGCAAGGCGTAGACGGCCACGATCCCCAGCGCATTGAAGAGCAGCATCGCCAGGGCATAGGTTTTCCAATCCATCTCCTCGCAGGCGCGTATCCCCGCGGCGCGATAGAGCAGGCGCTCCAGGGGGCGGATCAGCGGGTCGAGGAAGGTGCGCTCCCCCTGGTATACGCGAGCCATGTAGGCCCCCAACGGCAAGGATGTGGGGGGATCAAGGAAAGGTCAAGAAAGCGCCGTGCCCAGAGCACGGCGCAGCAAGAGTGGTCCAACTGCCTCGATCGGCAAGCAGTCGACCAGCCAATGCGATGTAGCGAGCGCTCAGCTCCGGTTGCGCCAGCCCTTGAAAAAGCTCTTGCCGGGCCACAGCGCCGCCGCGCCCAATTCCTCCTCGATGGTCAGCATGCGGTTGTGGTCAAAGGCGCGAATCTGCCCGGCATTGAGGCCCACGGCCACATCCACGATGCTCTCCTGGTCGCCGCGCGAGCCGCAGGGGTGCAGGTTATAGCCATTCCCGCGGGCAAATTCGCAGGCCTCCAGGGCCTCGCTGACGGTGCCCACCTGGGTGATCTTGATCACCATCGAGTTCGCGGCGCCCACGGCAGCCGCGGCCTTGAGCCTCTCCACGTTGGTGGTGAAAAAGTCGTCCCCCACGATCTCGATGCCCAGCTCCCGGGTAAAGAGCGCCATCCCTTCGAGGTCATCCTCGCGCACCACGTCCTCCAGCGAGACGATGGGGAAATTGGTCACAAAGTCGATATATTGCGCCAGCAATTGGTCGCGATCTTTCTCGCCCTCGGAAAAGAGGCCGACGTAACGATCGATATCCTTTTCATAGTAACAGTCGGCCGCGCAGTCAAAGTAGATGCCCACCTGACCCTCGTGGCCGGACTTGATGATCGCCTCGGTCATGGCTTCCAGGATCTCGGCATCGTGCTTGATCAGGCCGGTGAGGTAGATGGCGCGCGCCTGGACCGCGCCACGCCCATAGCGCTCTCGCAAATAACGATTGAGCGCCTGGCGCACCTCCCAGTTCACCTCCATGGCCGCCATATAACTGCCAGCGGCATAGGGAACAAGCTCGTAGCTCGGCTTGTACCAGCGGGTGCTGCCCGGGTCACGATAGCGCGCGCCGCCGCCCACACCGATGCCCAGGATGGGCATGGGGATCACGCAAGCGTTGGCGCCGCCGATATAGCGGTAGAGCGGCAGGCCGCTGGCCTCTGCCGCGGCTTTGGCCACCGCCAGGGAGACGCCCACGATGGCATTGGCGCCCAGGCGGCTCTTGTTGGGCGTGCCATCCAGCGCGATCATGCGCGCGTCGATGTCCCGCTGGTGGGTGACGTCGGCCCCCACCAGCTCGGGCGCGATGACCTCATTGACGTTGCGAGCGGCTTGGCGCACGCCCATGCCACCAAAGCGCTTGTCGCCATCCAACAACATGACCGCCTCGTAGGTGCCCGTGGAGATGCCTACCTCGGGGGTAGAGCGCCCCACCGCGCCCGTATCGGTGGTGACGACCACCTGCTTCCCAGCCGGGTCGATTACCGCTGCGTCAT
>CAYQDH010000130.1:0-445 GCA_964416075.1 uncultured Anaerolineales bacterium
CGCAGCTCCAGTGGCGCCTGGTCCCGCACATGCTGTGCGGCATTGATCCCCGCCAGAAGGCCTTGTGCCGCGGCTTCCTCATAGCCCGACGTGCCGTTGATCTGCCCCGCATGAAAGAGGCCGTGGACTAGCCGGGTCTCCAGCGAGGCCTTGAGTTGGTGCGAAGGCACATAGTCGTACTCGATCGCATACCCGGGACGCATGATCTGCACATGGGCCAGCGCCGGGATACTGCGCAGCACTTGCAACTGTACATCGAACGGCAGCCCGGTGAAGCACCCCTGCACATAGACCTCGCCCGTGGCCCACCCCTCCGGCTCCAGAAAGAATTGGTGCGACCCCTTGTGCGGAAAGTGCACAATCTTGTCCTCGATGGAGGGACAATAGCGCGGGCCGGCGATCCCCACTCGGCCGGGGGCGATAGGGGAACGATGCAGGTTGTCTC
>CAYQDH010000130.1:455-11822 GCA_964416075.1 uncultured Anaerolineales bacterium
CTCGGATGATGCGATGCGTCTCGCTGTTCGTATGCACCAGATAACAGGGCATCTGCTGGCGCCACGAGGTCTGCCTGGCTATAGGATACGCCGGGTTGATGGGCAAAATGAGAGGTTCGGCTGGCGCGCCCGCAAAAGAAAAGTAGCGCGGCTCATCGCTGCCGTATTGGGGTGTGGTCGAGCCAAAATCGATGGTCCTAGCATCCACGCGAGGCGGAGTGTTGGTCTCTAGCCGGCCCAGGGTAAAGCCAAGTTCCTTTAGCGACCGAGACAGGCCCACCGCCGGGAATTCCCCCGCCCGCCCGGCAGGCGTAGAATACTCCCCCGACATGATGCGCCCATTCAGAAACGTGCCTGTCGTCAGCACCACGGCCTTGCCATCGAAACACTCGCCGCGATCCAGCCGCACGCCGGCCACTCGATCCCCTCGCATCAGCAGCACTTCGGTCTGGCCCTGCTTCAGATCAAGGTTCGGCGTCGCCTCCAGCACATGCTTCATGGCCATCGAATAGAGGCGCTTATCCGCCTGGGCGCGCAGGGCCTGCACCGCCGGGCCTTTCGAGCTGTTGAGCATCCGTATCTGGATAAAGGTACGGTCCGTCACCCGCCCCATCTCGCCGCCCAGCGCATCGATCTCGCGCACCAGGTGCCCTTTCCCGGGGCCGCCGATGCTCGGGTTGCAGGGCATCTGGGCCAAAAGGTCGAGGTTCATGGTAAGCAGCAGTGTCCGCCGGCCCATCCGCGCCGACGCCAAGGCCGCCTCGCACCCTGCATGCCCCGCCCCCACCACGATGACCTCATAGGCCGTGTCCGAGGAACCAGATCTCGATGCCCTCACCACAACGTTATCGCCCATCCTGATCACCGCTCAGAAGCTCCACAGCCAGGCGATGCATCGAGGCCCGGAACAGCCCCCAATCGCTCCATCCGGGAGGCAAGGACTCTAGCTCCTTCGCTATCTCGCGCAGTTCATCGAGCGAGACCTCGCGGAAATCGGTTATCGACTCATCAGGATCGCCAGAGGCCAGGGTACCCCCCCGGTCTGACACCACGAAAAGAAAAGACGTCAGACCGAGGCACCGCCCCCCGCACAGAAAGCAGTGCTCGGCCAGGGCAAGAAAAGCAAGCACGTCCACGCACAGGCCCGTTTCCTCGTGAGCTTCACGCAGGGCGGCGGAAACCACATCCTCGCCAGGCTTGATCCCTCCCGAAAGAAGGCGATACACGCCCTGTGGGTAAAAGCTCTTGGTATGCACCACGTATTTGCCGTTGGGGCGACGCAAGAGCAGCACAACCTCCGCTCCTCGCTTGCGACGCGCCGCCTCCCAGTAGCCCCAACGCTCCTCACCCACCTGGTAACGATAAGAACGCCGCACCGGCGCCCCATACCGGCGAATCGCTTCGGCCATGCCGCGGGCATCCTTCTCTCTTGCCACTTTGCTATCCACCGGCTCCCCTCTTGCTCTCACACATGCATAGTCGATGCCAGGGTATCGATTATAGCATAGCGCTACCAAGGGGGCGAAACACCCATCGAAAACGAGATCCAGGGCAGTGTCAAGAACCCGATTCTGTCATGCTGAGGGTACTCCCGAAGCATCTCCGTTGGCATAGACGAGATCCTTCCCGTCGGTCAGGATGACAGGCGCCCACCCCTCAGAGGTTGCATTGTTTTCCTGACACCGCCCTGAACGAGATCAGCTGCGCTTGACAAGCCCGTGCCTTGGGCTATCATTCTGGGGTACCTGGGGCGGTGGCGAAATGGCAGACGCTGCGGACTTAAAATCCGCTGGTGGCAACACCATGAGGGTTCGAGTCCCTCCCGCCCCAACCACTATATGTAGTATGTTCTTTCGGTCTGGCCTACTATATCTTGTGCTTTCCTGCCCCTACGGGAGGAAAGCAAAATGGCCCAAAATGGCACGCTGCGGATTCTTGAGGTACGAAATTCGTCTCGTTTGAACTTGGATGTGCAGGCTTTCTTGCTCGATGCTCAAGCACGGAATGTCTCCTCTGGCACCCTCCGGTTCTACTCGCAAAAGCTTTACCCTCTGGTGGCCTATCTGGACTCGTTGGATCTCCGGGATGCGACAGAGGTAACGGCGAGCCACTTGCGGCTTTGGTTGGTTCAGTTGCAGCAGACGGGACACAATCCTGGTGGGGTGCATGGTTTTTACCGTGCGGCTAAGGCATTTTTCACGTGGCTCTTGCGCGAGGGAACCATTGTGAAGAACCCCATGAGCCTGGTCAGAGCACCCAAGGTGCCCGAGGAGCCTCTGGAGCCGGTCACCTTGGAGCAGATACGGACTTTGCTCTCCGTCTGCGAGGCGAAGACCTTGCTCGGAGCGCGGGATAGGGCTGTCATTCTCTGTCTTTGGGACTCGGGTTGTCGGGCCTCCGAGTTCATATCCCTGACCTATGGCGATATCGACCTGCAAACCGGAGCGCTGATGATTCGTTCAGGAAAGGGGCGGAAGCCCAGGGTCACGTTTTTGGGAGCCAAAAGCCGGCGTGAGCTGATGCGCTATCTGCGTATTCGCGGTGACATTTCGTTGTCTGATCCGCTGTTCGCATCGGACAGAGGTGGCTCCCTCTGCTACACGAGTCTACGGGATGTTATGCGGCGACGAGCCAAGCAGGCGGGGATCGAGGCTCCCACGCTTCACGCCTTCCGTCGAGGGTTCGCCTTGGACAGCTTGCGGAATGGGGCCGACGTATACTCGCTGCAGAAAATGATGGGGCACGCTGACTTGGCCGTCTTGCGGCGCTATCTCAAGCAGACCGAGGCTGATTTGCAGAGCGTGCACCAGAAATCGAGCCCGGTGGATAACCTGCTATGAGGCTGAGCTGAGGTTGGGCGGGGCGTAGTTCTTGCAGACAATAGAAGGATGATACGAGATGACTGAGGACGGTTCTTCGATAGATACTGATACTGACAATGACTCATTGAATCCTAGTGGCGTGAGCCACCCAACCGGTACAAGAAGAATTGCCTTGCGTCTGGGTCCTACGATGGCCAAGCTGGATAGGGAACAGGATATCCTGGGCTACGTCGCGACCGCCCTCCTAGGCCTCCCTGAATTCCAGCAGGCGGCCAGACAGCTGTTGTCGAAATATCCTGGTGACGAACTAAAGGCTCTTTTCGATCTATACGCAAGTTACCAGCATTGGGGCGATGATGTTCGGCAATACCCTGATGAAATCGCTGAGGACGAGGGGATATCCCTTGAACTGGCACAGGAACTGGGAGATTTTCAGAAACGGTTAGTGCAGACCAGGGATGACTGGGGCATGGCAGAGTGGGAGGACGGATTGGAGATAACCCGAGCAGCACTATACAGCGCCTGGCTTGGCTTTCCAACGGTTAACTGTAACAACAAGGTCGGCTGGTTTCCCTTCAGTAGGGTCCATTTTGAGTTGGAAGTATCTTACTCCGACCAGAGCCTGAAAGACCTGGAAAGAGAAGTCGTCAAAGCCGTCAGAAGGGAAACACGTCGACAATACCGTACACAGGCTATCTTGGGCAAACAGCCGGGCTCACCGCCAGATCGGGAAACGGTGATTCGGAACGCCCAGTGGTACTTCCTGCATCTTCGCGGCCTTTCCTACGGACAGGTCATGATAGCCTGGAACAGACTCAATCCCCAAAAAGAGCCCCTTGATACGACGTCCGAGAGCGACAAAAGCAAGGTTAAGCAAGGAATCCAGAGCATGCGTCAGAGATTTCGGGGATAGCAATTCGCTGCTACATACATTGCCTTAACCCCACCTCCCTCAGCTAGAATAGGATAGCAAGCTGAGGGAGGTTTTTCATGCCAAGGATTTGTCGCCGCCGTACAATCACGTGCTCAGTGTCGGACGAAGAGAAAGAAAAGCTGAGGTTAGCGTCACAGCAAGAGGGGCTGTCTCAGTCTGAACTGCTCCGGCAGCTCATCCATCTTGCTCCTCTTCTTGTGTCGCTACAGAGCATTCGGGAAGGGCCAAACACCTGCGCGCCAGGCAGTGATAGCTCCTCCATCGAGCAGGCGAGGTTGTGAAGCATGGCTCTGGTGTCTGGCGTTAGTTCGGGAAAACCACCTATGCACAGGCCCTCGATTCGCACGTCCACAGAGTCACCGACGCCATGCAAGGGCGAAGACACACCCATTTTGGACTGCACCGTTGCAGACGGACTGGATACGCTGGCGGTCCAACTTGAGTTCTTTCTGCAGGATGCGCAAGCTGCCAATCGAGCCCCTGGCACGGTTGTCTTCTACCAACAGAAACTGGTTCCGTTCTTGGATCATCTCCGTGACCAGGGTATCGACCGGCCTGAGTACCTTGAGCCAGCGCATATCCGCCGCTTCATGAGCGCGCTAACAGATGGACACTCTCCTGGCGGCTGTCATGCATACTGGCGCGCGATCCGAGCCTTCGTTCGCTTCCTGCTACGTGAAGAGGTGCTGCAGAAGAACCCTTTGGTCAGGGTCCGAGCACCCAAGGTAGACCTGGAGCCTCTGGAACCCATCGACTCGAGTGTTCTAGCGGCCATACTCGCGACTTGCGACAAGAGCACCATAGGCCTGCGAGATCGTAGTTTGCTTCTCACCTTGCTCGACACCGGCCTGCGCGCAGGGGAGGCTTGTGCTCTCAACATCGTGGACCTTGACCTGGTCACTGGAGCGATCATGGTGCGCCGCTCGAAGAGCAGAAAGCCCCGGACTGTGTTCGCCGGGAAACGATCTCGACGTGCCCTGGCCACATATCTAGCCAAGCGTGGTAATCCGGAGCCCGATGAGCCACTGTGGGCTGCTAGCAACAACGAAGGACACCCTCAGAGGTTCAGGTACTCAGGGTTGCGCGACATCGTAAGGCGACGGGCAAAGCGCGCCGGGGTACCGGCGCCCGCCCTCCATGCCTTCAGGAGAGGATTTGCGATCCTGATGCTGCGGGCTGGCGCTGATGTGGTCTCGCTCAGTCGCATGATGGGGCATGGCAGCTTGCCTGTGGTGATGCGCTATCTGAAGCAGGAAAGCGGGGACCTCCGGCGAGTACACGAGGTGTGTTCCCCTGCGGACCAGATGGCCAGCGGAGCCGCGGCACGGCACGAAGGAGCAAACTATCAGTCAGCATCCAGTTCTCCTAAGGTCGGACCTGGAACGCGCAGCTCTTGCGGCGCTGGTGAGGGTCGAAGGCCGGCACGTCAACGAGGCGATGCGCGAGCCGATCAGAGTGGAAGCAGACGACGGGGAGTCTGGCCTGGCACCGAGACTAACACGGAGGTAGAAGCGCATGAACTTGTGCGATAGGGAACGAAAAGCCGCCCATGCTGTTCGCAGCAGCACGAGCGGCGACTCTTGGAGCCCAAGCGGTAGCTTAGCTCAACCTTATTGTATCACATCCTTACGCATAACTCAACACCATATTGTTCGGCATCTCGGAACCAGCGGCCTGGCCCACGGTCCTCGTCCAGGCCACCCAGGTATGCGGCGGCACGAGGAGGGGCAGGAATCATGACGCAACAATCCCCCTCCGCAACGCCCACTCTTTGCGATCCCCAGGAAATAGGCCGAGCCTTGGAACTCCTGTTCAGGTCGGGCGACGTGGCAGAGCTACGGATGCCCGTGCACCCGAAGAAGACCATCGCTGGCTTTTTCAACGACAGGCAGAAGCTGGCTCAGGCCGCAGAGCGTTGGAGTGGTACGGTGCCAGCGGTGTATGTAACTCTGAATCCGGTCAATCCGGCGCTGCTGGCCCGGTACTGCAACCGGGTCGAGTCATGGGCGAAAGACCTGACTACGGACGATGACATCCTGGAGCGGAACTGGCTCCTGATGGACGCCGATCCTGGCCGGCCATCTGGTATATCGTCCACCGATGAGGAGCACGAAGCGGCGCTGGCTTTCGTGAAAATGATCCGCGATGCCCTGCGCACGGAGGGCTGGCCCGATCCGATTGTCGCGGATTCCGGCAATGGCGGACATTTGCTCTATCCCATCAAAGAACCCGCTGACGACAAGGGGCTGATCCGCAAGGTTCTACAAGCAACCGCCCAACGCTTCGACTCGCTCACCGTCAAGATCGACCGTGGCGTCCACAACCAGGCCCGCATCAGCAAGCTATACGGCACGATGGCCTGCAAGGGCGACAACACGCCCGAGCGACCGCACCGCATCGCCCACATCCTCGAGGCGCCCGACACCTTGGCGTCAGTTCCCCATGATCTCCTGCAAGCGATGGCGGATAGCCTCCCGGCGCCCAAAGCCCGGAGCAAGCCCACGCCCAAGGTGGTGGGCACCACCGATGACGACACGACCAGGGCAGCGAAGGCACTAGCACGACTGGCGCCGTGGCGCGTGGATGACTATCAGGCATGGATCAACGTAGGGATGGCCCTGAAGCAACTGAGTGAACCCGGTTTTGGGCTATGGGACCAGTGGAGCAGAGGTAGCAGCAAATACGACGAGCGAGCCATGCGCGCAAAATGGGATTCGTTCGAGGCAGGTAAGGGTATCACACTCGGAAGCTTGTTCCATTGGGCACGTGAAGATGACCCAGGCGGAGATGATTCCGATCCGGATTTCGATTACGGCCTACCTCCCGATCCCTGCGCCAATCTGAGCCGCATCGGGCAAGCCCCGCCCCCGACGAACTCTCCTGCACAGCTCCCGGGTCAGCCCGTAGCACCGCAGCCCGCGCCCCCGCAGCAGCCAGCAAAGGCGCGCCAGCGCCCGCTGATTAACCTGGCCAACCTGTTTCAGCATCAGCGCATGGCGCAGTATGAACAGGTGCTACTCGACGTCAACAACCCGCCCTTCCTGTTTGCGCGATCCGGCGCCCTGGTGAGTGTTCGCACCGACGAGAACCGGCGCCCGCGCATCGAGAACGTCACGAAGGAACGGTTAGGCGACATACTCTGCCATCATGCAGCCTTCGCGTTCGTCCGTATGAACGACAAGGGCGAAACGACCACCACCCCCACCGAGCCTACGCAGCGGGATCTGTCCGAGTATCTCACGCGGGATCACCGCCGGTTCCCGGCGCTGGAGGCGATCATACAGGCGCCCACATTGCGCCCTGACGGTTCGATCATCGGCGAACCTGGCTACGACCCGGCAACGAAGCTTTATTATCTGCCCGACCCTGCACTGGTTCTCCCGCCGATCCCTGAGCAGCCCACCCAGGAGCAGGCGAGGGAGAGCGCGGCGCTACTCCAGGAAGCCATCGGCGAGTTCCCCTACGCCCTTGACTCGCGTGGATGCGATTCTTCCCGCGCAAACGCAGTAGGTATGTTGGTTACGCCTATCGTAAGGCCCGCGATCAAGGGGCACATCCCGGCACCCGCCATAGATGGGACTCAACAGGGGCTGGGCAAGGGGCTACTGTGCAACACGGCGGCGATCATCGCCACTGGACAGCAGGCCCACATGATGAACGCTCCCAAGAACGACGAGGAGATGGCGAAAACCCTGACGAGCCTACTCGTTGCGGGCAAGACGTTCGTTATCCTTGACAACATAACAGGCCTGTTCGATAGCCCACAACTGGCTACGTTCCTCACCACAGATACCTGGACCCAGCGACTGTTGGGCGGTAACGATATGGTGACCGTGGCGCAACGCGCATGCGTGTTCCTGAACGGCAACAACCTATCGCTTGGCGGCGATCTCCCGCGCCGATGCTACTGGATTCGCCTCGATGCGAAGATGGCTCGACCCTGGCAGCGCACTGGGTTCACCCATACGGACCTGCAAGGATGGGTAACAGAGCGCAGAGGCGAGCTACTGGCGGCGATTCTGACGATGGCCCGCGCATGGTACGTAGCAGGCAGGCCTGCGCCTACTGATGACATACCGGGCATGGGCACGTTCTCCACCTGGGCACAGACCATCGGGGGGATCATCAACTACGCCGGGATAACGGGATTCCTACAGAACGTCAACGAAATGTACGACCGGCTGGATAGCGAGACGACCGAATGGCAGGGCTTTTTGGAGTCGTGGCACGATCTCTACAGCGACAAGGATATGGTCGTCGCTGAACTGGTGCCCGCGCTTCAACCTCAGTTCGACCCATTAGGGCTGGATAACGTTCCAGGGGGCGAGTTATACGCCTCTCTCCCGGCTGATCTAGCGCGAGCAATCGCCAAAGGGCGCACAAACACCACCACTATCGGCAAGGTGTTTGGGGCACGCGATGGGCGAGTGTACCCCAATGGATACAGGCTCGAGCACGGCCATCCTGATAGGCACGGTAAGCGGCAGACGTGGAGAGTTGTGTTTGTGGGGAATGCGGGTGATGCGGGTAATGCGGGTATTGTCCACGCCCAGTCTATGAACGAAAGACTCTCAACACAACCCACAGCCCACGTGCAGCCGGGGTCAGATACTACCCGCATTACCCGCGTTACCCGCGGCGATGAGGGTGGAGCATGCGTCGAGGGCCACGGCACCGGGCACAACGGTAGCCGCGGCGGTGGCGCAGGCGTAGGCGATCCCCCAGGTATCCCGCTCGGCAAGGCCAAGGTGGATCGAACCCGGCTTCAAGAAGGGCTCGACCAGGGCTTGTCGACGAAGGAAGCCCTAGAGCGCGCGCGGGTGAGGGCCGAGGCTCCTGAAGGTGTGGCCCGACACGAAGACGACTGGGTGGTGATCGATGCCTGATCCACTACGCACCCTATGGAACGCGGGGCTGAAGGTGAAGCTGCTACCCGATGGAGGCATCGCGGCCTGCCCGCGCGCCCTGGTTGGGGAATGGATCGAGTTCATCCGGGAGAACAGAGATGAGATTGCCAGCCTGCTGGAGCGTGAGCAGGAGTTCGATGAGGCCGCACTGAGCGTTCCCCCCTGGCCAGCGATCCTTGGTCCTGGCTTGTGGCGCGAGACACGGGCTCCGCCTTGGGCACCGGAGGACCTGACCGGGTGGCGTCGCTGGTTCGAGGGACCTAACGGCGAGATATGTTCTGTAACCTGATGGGAGGAAGGAAACCATGTCTGAGAAAGAAACCCAATACCGTCGCTATGCATTCGGCTACACATCGCCCGGAAACGAACTGTCTGTTCAGGCCGCAAACAAGGCCCGGCTTGAGGCGTTGCGGCGATCCATGCCGAAATCGGAGTTCGATGTGAAAGAGGCCTGGCTGGAATATCTGTACCCCGGCCACCATTGGCTCACATGTTACGTTGCGGAGATGGAGCGCCAGGTGTTCGTCACATTCCGCTCTGACGGCCGTGGGGAATGGGACTGTGCGGTCGTCACTATCGAGGGTACGCCCCCAGCGGGCGAGTTCCGAGTGGACCTGCACACCGACAAGCAATTGGTCCATCTCGCTATGCCCTACTATGGCCGAACGGGCCGCATCCGTGAGGGAAGCCGGGTGCGGGGGCAGAGGCTACGGCGCGCACTATACGCGCTGGTCCACGAGTGTATGCCGTCGCAGGCCTGTTTGGATGAACCAGCGAACAAGCCGGGTGAACGGTTAACTCACAAGGACTACCCGGAGGTGTGTACCTATGTGACGGTAACCCCAACGCCAGGGGAAGCCCCGCGGGGTGCGTCGCCTGAGCCGCCTCAAACCCGCGATATGCGGGATGGGGACAGAGGTGGGATGGGGCAGTTGGGTGACGTTCAATCACAACACAAGGAGGCAGAATAGCTGATGGACCAGTCAAAACTTTGGGAAAAGGCGAAGGATGTCGGGGCTCACTACGACCCACGACCTCGCGATGCCCGGGCGCGTGATGAGTGGCACGTGTGGCTGGGGATGTGCGCGCGGGTTGGCCCGGATGTCTTGGCCATCCCCGTGTTGCTGCGACGGCATGGCGTGGAGCTGCGATGGGCCGATCCGGTGCTCCGCTTCCGAGGCGTCCGTTTGTCTCTGGTCAAGGACGTTTGGGTGGACTTCCCGTCGCCAGCCGGCCATTTGTACGACGATTGTTGGAGATTCTACGAAAGTCTGGAGGGCCTGGACCGGAAGCTATGCCGCACGCCGTTTGCACCATGCGCCATTGTGCAAGCTATAAAGGTCCTCTTATGGATAGCCGAAAAGGATGAGCCAAACAGGATAGAACTCATTTGGCACACAGGAGACGACGATGAGGTACCACGTGGATGGGAAATCAATGCTCCTCTAGATGGAGACGGAGACGACTGGAGATCTGAGCCGACCCTGGACGACGAGGGTCCAGAATGGCCAGCCTATGGCATCGACGACTTGAACTGAGGGGGACCATGAGCGACAGAGATCCTGAGACGGGACGATTCCTACCAGGCAACAGGGCCGGAACCGGCAATCCATCGGGACGCCGAGGGCGTCCGAAGACCTACTACGCCGAGTACGTGGACGAGCTCCATGAGACTCTTACCCTTGAGACTTGGCGCAAGATCATCGAGAAAGCCATTGAACAGGCCGTCGACGGCGATCATCGGGCGCGGCAGTTCCTCGCCTCCTACGCGATGGGCCAACCGATCCAGATGATAGCGGCCGACATAAATGGCGAGCGTGAGCGGTTATCTATAGTCCTTGACGCGATCCGTGACAGTCTTCCGCTGGTAGAGGACAGGGACCCTTGAGCGCAGACCCGCACGAGGAGCGCCGTCTTTGTACTGACGGCAGAGGTATGGTACGAGAGCGAGCGGGAGGCCCCGCGGCAGTAGACAAGGACAAATCAGTGTGGTACCCTACCGGGCGTGAGGAAAGCACCACCTTTCGCTTGGCATCCACCAGATGATGAGCTCGCCCGAGGCGTTGCAGAGGAACGAGCGGAAACTTACATGGGGTGAGCACCCCTTAGCGGCAGACAGGATCCACCCCGCTAAAGCAACCTGGTGACATGCTTGGCTATGGCTTGTACGTTATGAGCCAACTTGCGTTACGAGTTTTCGACTCATCATCCCACCAACACTTTTCGCAAGGAGTGACTCATGCCAGACTGGCAATGTAGAGAAAAGCGTATCTTGCGCCTGGTCGCCACCTTCCTCATGGTCCTCTGCCTCTCGTTCTACGGGATGCCGATCACACCGAAGATCAGCACGTCTGCGTTGGCTCAGGATGTGGCCGTATCGCCGTCTGAAGACGTCGCCCCGACAACAGAGAATGCCGTTACGGAGTCGTCGCTGCAATCCATTCCCGCTGTGCGCATCGAGGCCACGGCGGACCCCGCCGAGGCCGCCCCCGGCGAGGCGCTTACCGTCACCGTGCGCGTTACCGCCGAGGGGCCGCTGCGCGAGGCGACCTTGACCGCCACCCTGCCTCCCGGCCTGCGCTACGAGGAGGGCTCCTCCGCCGAGGCGCGCTACGACGCCGAGCTCGGCATTCTGGCCTGGCCCCCGCGCGACCTGACCCCCGATGCCCCCTGGGGCATCTCCTTCCGCTTGCTCGTGGAGGAG
>CAYQDH010000131.1:0-7651 GCA_964416075.1 uncultured Anaerolineales bacterium
CGCTTGAAGCGCTGCTGGTCGTTCTTCACCCAGGTGGGGGCATAGTCCATGTCGCCGTTTTTCCAGGTAGCGAACCACAGGAGCACCAGCTTGAGCTGGTACTCGCGCGCCAGCGCCAAGAGCGTGTCGACGGCGGCGAAATCGAAAGCGCCTTCAGCAGGCTCGACCTGCTCCCAATACACCGGAATCTCCAGGGTGTTGCCGTGCATGGCCACGACGGCGCGGAAGGCCGTCTCTGCTTCCTGGCGGTTGTAGCCGCTCGAGTTCTTGGCCTGGCCGCCCAGGGGAAAGAAGGGCTTGCCGTCAACCTGGAAGACTCGTTTGATCTGAGCCATGATCCTCTATCTCCTTTGTCCATTGATGAGGACAAGTTAACCCCTTTTCGACAGCACTGTCAACCGAATGGCCTCTGCTCTCAGGTCGGCGCACTAGGTGGTCGTCCGCTACGACACCTCTGTGCTGTTGGCCAGCCAGTGGGCACGCCCAACCGGTCCCGCTACGACTTGGCCGCATTCCATGGGACTGTGCTCCCCTGACGGCGAGCGCCGTCTCGACAGCCAGATCAACCTGGCGTGGACGGATGACTCTAGCAATGGCGCCTCAATTCAGGGCAGGTAACCGCCGCGGAGGGCGGGAAGCACCTCGCGCGCATAGCGCGCCAGGAACCCCCGCTTCACGCGCGGCTCGGGCGGCTGCCAAGTTGCCAGGCGGCGCTGGATTTCCCCTTCGGGTAGGAGCACATCGATGCGCTTGCCCGTAACGTCGATGCGGATCACATCCCCAGTCTGGACAATGGCAATGGGCCCACCCTTCACCGCTTCGGGGGTGACCAGGCCCACCAGGGGACCATGGCAGGCGCCGGAGTAGCGGCCATCGGTGACCAGGTAGACCTTGTCGTACATCCCCTGCTGGTCCAGGGTCCAGCCCACGCAAGATTGCTCGGGCATGCCAGGGCCGCCCACGATCCCCTCGTTGCGGATCACCAAGACCTCCCCGGCCTGGTAATCGCGCCGCGCGACGGCGGCCATGGCCTCGTACTCGGAGTCAAAGACGTGCGCGGGGCCCTCAAAGTGCAACATCTCGGGCAGCACGCCACCGGAGCGGATCACCGCCCCCTGGGGGGCCAGGTTGCCTTTGAGCAGCGTGAGGCCCCCGGTAGGGCGGAGGGGGTTATCCAACGGGCGCAAGACGTCTTGATGGGGTAGCCGGTCCCAGTCGATCTGGACCGTCTCCAGGTTCTCGCGCAGTGTCCGGCCGGTGACGGTCATCACGTCCAGGTGCAGCAGCGGCGCGAGGACCTTCATCACCGCGGGGATGCCGCCCACCTGGTCGAGCTGGCCCAGGAGACAGGGACCGTTCGGCCCGATGTGGCACAGGTAGGGCGTGCTGTCGCTGAGACGGTCCAGGTCCTCCGCGGTGATCTCGATCCCTACGTTGTGGGCGATGGCAGGCAGGTGAATAAAGGTGTTGTAGGAGCCGCCGATGGCCATGTTGACCCGGATGGCGTTCTCGAACGCCTCGCGGGTGAGGATGTCCGATGGTTTGATGTCCCGCCTTACCAGCTCGACCACCTGTTGCCCAGCCCGGAGAGAGAGATGGCGATGGGCGGGGCTGGTGGCATAGGTGGTGGCGGTGCGCGGCAACGAGATGCCCAACGCCTCGGCCAAGCACTGCATGCTCATCGCGGTGCCCAGTATCTCGCTGGGGCACATGTTGTGACCGATGCCGCCACCCACGAAAATGGCGGGCCGGTCCACGCGGGCCATGCCCATCATCACGCCAGGGTTGCTCTTGTCGCAGCTGGATAGCAGGACCATGCCATCGAAATGGTGCGCTTCGGCCATCAATTCCACGCTATCGGCGATGTTGTCGCGCATAGGCAGAATGTAGCGGTAGCCGGCGTTGGCATTGCCGAAACCGTCGCACGGCGCCACGCAGCCATACTCCAGGCCCGCGCCACCGGCGGAGCGAATACCCAACTTGACCTGCTCCGCCAGGTCGCGCAGGTGCAAGTGACCGGGGACGATCTCGTTCCAGGTGTTGCAGACGCCGATAATGGGTGTGTCGCGGTCGCTCTCCAGTAGGCCGTCCTGCCTGAGCATGCCGAAGACAGTATCAAAGTCGGGATGCGATTCTCGCTGCCAGCGGGGCGGCCGGCCACAGCTCGCACAATCACAGTTGGTAGGCATCAGAGACACTCCTTTCGTGGGTAGCAGAGAGCGAGGCCACGCAACCAGTGTGAATAGTCGATGACCTCATATCGTGGCCCCGGGGATCTGCATGCGCTCAAAAAAAACCAGACAGATGCCCAACAAGCCCGTAGTGTAACCCAAACGACTGAGCGCGTCGAACTGGCTTGAGGGCGCCCAGTACGCACCGGGGACAAGTGGCAGAGGCCTATTACAGCCGCCGCGACGAGCCAGAGCGCGAAAAGAGCAACCGAAGCGTCCACCACCGCAGTGATCTGCCGGGCATCAACGGAAAACGCGACCGGGGTTGTCATCACTGCTACATATGACTATGATGATGCCATAGCCATCACGTCGGGTGACAAAAGTCGTCATCGATGGACGGGGCGCAAAGGCGGACGGCAAGGTGGTCAACATCACGGTTGGAGGCGTCTATAGCCTGAGCGGAGCACTGGGGAACGGGCAGATGTAAATACGGGTGCAGGTTCATTTCGAGGCAGGCCTAGAGGGACGGACCGTAAACCTATACATCACGGCGACAGAGGATACTCTATATACTGACCTGAGGCAAATGAACCGGGAAGGAGGGGTGCTATAGCCAAAACAGGGTGCGGAAAGACTAGGACTCGAACTCACACAATTGTAGTTGACAAAAGCCATATCTCGTGGATAATGAGTATATAGGAGTCGTGCGGATCAAGTTGACCCGCAAATGGCGCTCATTCGCGGGCAGCATGTGTCCGACGATAGAGTCCGTTCATAGTCGCAAGTCAGTAACATGCCCAACGAGTAGGAAGGAGAGAAACTGATGTCCAACGGTCTAGTCGCCTCGCGTAGAAGACGTGTCGGTGTGGCCAGCATCCTCCTGGTCTTGGTGTTTCTCGTGGCTCCTGTCTTGGGCGTTGACGCCCAATGGGGGGGAGGTCCGTACCTTCAAGCCCCCATTCAATCGGTCAGCGGTGCTGTGCTTGGTATGGCCACCTTCACATTCATGCCCACGGGCAACGTCATGATCCATGTGCAGGTGGCTGGGTTCAATCCCGTGGCAGGAAGCCACCGAGTTGCCATCTCTAGCGCAGGCAGGTGCATCGCCCCGTTCAACATGTGTGCGTGCGACGAAGTTCTCGTGCTCGCGGATATGCAGTTCAATTCCGATGGCAGCGGCGATTATACGACCAATGCGAACGCGACGATGGATTGGTTCAAGCAGTGGCGTAGCCTCTCGCTCGTCATCCATGCGGACACCGGTGCTGATAGCGCGGTTATCGGGTGCGGGGTCATCTCTGCAGCTGGCAAGCCTGGACCCGGCCCTCATCCCCAACCTCAGCCCAAGCCGCAGCCACATCCCAGGCCCCAACCAGAGCCCAAGCCCCAGCCTTCGCCGGTGGTTGGTCATTACCGTGTTACGGCCGCCCTTGGCCTGCGCCTGCGCTCTGGCCCCGGGTTGGGATACGCCACGCGGCGCATCGTACCCAGAGGCACGATCCTCGACGACCTCGGCGCTGAGCAGTGGAGTGGTGGTATCCTGTGGGCCAAAGTCCGCGCCGGCGGAGCCAATTACTGGGCCGCCAAGACGTACCTGCAATCGTACTGAGCGCCGAGCGCTCGGGCCTCTCGCCGTCCCACGACTGAGAGGCCCGGGTCGCTGTCCTCAAGAAAAACTTGCTGTTTCGCCCTCTCAACGATTTTGGGAACGCGGAGAGGTTAGCTACAGCTCGTTTGTGTGATCTTGGGATTTGCCCAAGAGACCCGCTCCCCTATCCGAGTTGCAACGGTGACGGCCTGAGCGCCCGAGTGGCGCGAGAGATCGGTCACCGGCGTGGGATCACCGCCTTTAGCCTGAGCCAGAGCGTGCCAATATATTCATAGATAGCACGCTCGCTGTTATACAGCGCGTCCGCATTGGGGTAGAGCGACTCGACGACAAAGACGTGCACCAAGCCCGTGCGGTAATCGGTAGGTGCAGCGATGGGGTGCATGCCCGCTTGCTGAAAAATAGACAGCGCGCGAGGCATGTGCGAAGCCGAGGCAACCAGCACCATGGGCGCCTGGCCGATGATCCCGGCCAGATTGCGTGCTTCCTCTTCCGTATCTTGCGAGACATTACGCACCAGGACGCGTGCTTGGTCCACCCCCAAAAGCTTGACGAAGAGCATGTTCGTCAGCATCCCTGGGTCCAGGTTGGGATCCACGCCGCGCCCCCCAGAAAGGATCAGCGTGGCGTTCGGGCAGCGCCGGTAGACGCGCACACCTTCCACCAGGCGCGCCATGCCACCTCCATCCACCTGGCGGGTGATGGGGTACCCTGGAACGGCGGGAAAGCCACCGGCCAGGACCACGACATATTGGATCTCATCCTCGGCGACAGCATATTGGTCATTGAGGCCGTAGGGCTCGTGACGAGCCTCCAGTGGCGCGATGAGCTCATTGCTGACGAACCCCGTGCTCAAGGCGAGCATCAGGAGCACGCCCAACGTCACCAGCACCTTGCCCGTCTTTTGGCGGCGGGTGAACCAGAGCAGGATCAGGCCCAGGATAGCCAGTCCCAGGCTGAACGGCAGAGGGAAGAGAAGGCGCGAGACGAGCTTCTTGAGGATGAATGACATCGGCCCTCCTTGTTTGAGCCCGTAGGCACACAGCATATAGCGGGGCCATTATAGCGCCGGTCGCAGGGACAAGAAACTACCTATGGCACTGCAAAGAGCGCGATTTGGGAATCACGGCGACAACAACGTCATCCGGCCCCGAAGGGCAACCCGCGCCACGGCCGATCGCCTGATTTCTACAGCGGGACGACAGCGGTCGCCTCGATGCTGATCAAGAAATCGGGCGGGAAAAACCCCGAGACGTACATCACATTGTTCATCGGCGGATCGGGCTTGTCTCCCCACCAACGCATACCCGCCTCGTAGGCGGGCCGCATGTCCTGTCCCTCGGCGACAAAGATACTCATATGGATGACGTGTTCTCGCCGGGCTCCAGCCGCTTCAAGGCACGTATCGATGTTTTTCAGGATTTGTGCCGCTTGCGCGGCGATGTCGCCCTTGCCGACGATGGCGCCATCCTTACTAACTGCCCACTGTGCGCCGATGTAGACGGTCCTTACCGGACCGGTAACCGTGACCATCTGGGTAAATGCCGGGTTTTTGTGCAGCCCATCGGGGTTGATGTGCTGAACCTGTCCGTGCGATGCGGTTGTCATGTTCGGGGCCCTCCTTCCAAGCTTCCAGTGCAAGAGCCAAGTGATCGCTGCAGCACTCCGTGTCTGAAGTGATACGCATTTCTCCGTAGCATTATGCGGGATGGGCCAAGTGCGTGCGCAGTGATATGTGCTAGGCAAGCTTTTGCGCGGAGAGCGCGACGCTGCTATCCTGATACGTTGCGGATCGTAGGCATATTTCGCCCAGGAGGCCGGATCGTGAGCAGAGGAATGAAGGTTCTTGTGACGGGTGGCAGCGGCCGTATTGGCCGGATTTTCGCCAAGCACCATTGTGACACTTATGCCCTGCGCCTGACCTACAACGCGCACCTTTTTGAAGCGCCGGGATGTGAGGTGGTGCAAATGGACCTCACCGATTTTGGCTCTGTACTGTGCGCCATGCAGGGCATGGAGGCGGTCGTTCATTTTGGCGCCGATTCGGCGCTCCAGACGCCGTGGGAATCGACCCTGAACAACAATATTGTAGGGACCTACAATGCCTACGAGGCAGCTCGCCAGGCTGGGGTGCCGCGCCTAGTTTTCGCCAGCTCCAACCACGCAGCGGGATTCGATATCGCCGAGGGCAAGCTCGTCGGTCCCGACGCGCCCATTCGCCCCGACAGCTTGTATGGCGTGAGCAAGGTTTTCGGGGAAGCCCTGGGGCGCTACTATCACGACCAGTATGGCATGCAGGTGATCTGCCTGCGCATCGGCTCGTGCCACGGCGGTGATACGTACGAGGGCCAACTGCGCCACCTAAAGGAGCGCATAGCGCGCGGTGTGAGCCATCCTTACAATGTGGTGCAGTTGCTGTCGATCTGGCTCAGCGCGGCGGATATGTGCCAGCTGGTGCAGCGCAGCCTAGAGACGGATGTGCCCTTTGGCATCTTTTACGGCATCTCGGACAACACGCCGGCGGCGTTCGATCTCTCGGAGACCAAGCGACAACTGGGTTATGCGCCCAAGGATAATGTACAAGACCTTTTCGATGTACCGATCGCGGAGCTGGGTTAGCGCGCCGCAGGCCAGGATACCCCAACATGGGGGGCGGGCATCGTTTGCCCCGCCGGCATCTGCTGGCTCGTGCCATCGTGGGCCAGTGTGGCCCCTACTAGACCGGAGGAAAAGATCTCATGGACACATGCGAAGCAATACGAACTCGCCGAAGCACCCGGGCCTTCTTGCCCCAGCCCGTGCCGCGGGAGGTGATCGAGCGGGTGCTGGAGGTCAGTCGTTGGGCGCCCTCGGGGCGCAACCGCCAGCCCTGGCAAGTGACGGTGGCCGCGGGCACAGCGCGCGATGCTCTGGTGGCGCGTATCCTCGAGCGCGCCCGCGAGCGCCATGTCGAGATAGGCGCCATGCAGGCCGAGTCGCCCGAGGTGCAAGCCCATTGGCAACGCCTGCGCGAGATGTTCGAGAGGGCTGCGGAAGCGATGGGCATCTCGTTGTGGGAGTTCCTCATGGCTGGCAGCTATGGCTTTTACGGCGCGCCGGTGGTGATCGCGATCTCCTCTGTGAGCAGCGGACACGCAGGTGCTGAAGTAGCTCCTTTCATCACCACGCTGCTTTTGGCCGCGCACGACCAGGGCCTGGGTACCTGCTGGCTGGGGATGCCGTTGGCCTATCCGGATATCATCCGCGAAGAACTGGGCATCCCGGAGGAGCACAAGCTGGCCGGGGTACTGGCGCTGGGGTATGCCGATCTCGCCTCCCCAGCCAACGGCTTTCGCTCCGCGCGGGCGGAGGTGGAATCGTTCACGCGCTGGATAGGCTTCGAGGATTAGGCCGAACACATGGGCGCACTAGGCGCCCATGTGCTGTTCCAGGAGCACGGCTTCATCGGTGAAACCCAACCGCTTGTAGAGCGCGATGGCCCGCGCATTATCGGGCATAGCGCTGATGGAGACCTCGGCACAGTCGGCCGCCCTGGCGCGATCGAGCACGGCGTGCAGCAGCGCACCGCCCACGCCACGTCCGCGTGCAGCGCGGCACACGACCAGCTCCTCGATCAAACAGGATGGCGCCGCATGGTAGAGGTTGGGCCTAGTGGCATAACTGAGCAACCCGATCACCTGTCCATCTTCTTCGGCCAGGAGGATGGCGCTGCCCGGCGTGGAAAGATAGGATATCACGTTTTCCGTGGTGATGGCGCTCGACTCGCCAGCGCTCTCGGCCAGCTCCTGTACCAGCTCCACGACCACCTCGGCATCAGCGTCGCTGGCGTCGCGGATATGCATGCCTCCATTCCTCCTTGCATCTTGCA
>CAYQDH010000131.1:7661-11674 GCA_964416075.1 uncultured Anaerolineales bacterium
TCTCGTCTCAGTGTACCCCGTCTCTGCGTCCCCGTGTCACGCTCCACTGGCGCACCACCCACTTGTACGCGGCCTGGGCATTGCGCCAGAAAAAGCATTCTTGGGCCGCCGTCCCCTTGTCGGCCCAGTAGGCCTCGACTATATCTTGCACCACGCCATACGGCGCAAAGAGCTCGCAGACGGGCCAGTTGCTGCCATAGATCAATCGCTCCTGGCCAAAGGCGTTCCACATAGCGTCGAGCGTCGGCCGGTAAAAGCCGCAATCCGTGGGCGCCGGCCTTATGCCGGTGTTTTCCACCATGCCCGAGACCTTGATAAAGACGTTAGCGCAGGGCTTGAGCATGGCGAGCCCCTCGAGCCACACCATGTCGGGCGCCTGGCCATCGATGCGCACGTGGGCCACATGGCAGAGGACCATGCGCAAGTTGGGCAGGCGTTGGGCCAGGGCGCTGACGGCGGCCAAGCCATCGGGCCGGGTCATAACATCCAGCTCCAGATCCAGAGCCACCAATCGCTCCAGGTTGGCCATGATGGGCGACGCCGGCTTGTCTAGCTCCGGGCCGATCACGCCGATGCTGCTGCGGATGCCCCGATAGAGCGGATTGGCGGCGAAACGCTCCAGGTTGGCGAGGAAATCCTCGCTGCCCAGGTTCAGGTTGCCCACGTGGCCCACGATCAGGGGCTCCACGGCCGCCAGGTCCAGGACAAATTGATTATCCTCCACCCAGGGGCTAGCTTCCACCACGACCGTGCCAGTGACTCCGCGAGGCTCGGCCAGGGCGCGATAGTGAGCGGGCAGCACGGTGCGATAGAGCAGGGTATCCTGGGGCCTCGGCCAGGGCACGCCCTGGGGTCGCGAGGGATCGTAGAAATGGGTGTGCGTATCAATGATCATACTCGATATACTCCTCGATTCTGCAGATTCGGCTGTGCCACGACAAGGTAGCGACAGAACCACGTACCCAGCATATCAGGAACTGGCCGATAGCTCAAGTCGGCCGGGCTTGGAACATATTTCCAGGGAATGGCGTTATGTGTGGTATAATAGAGATAAAGGTGCTATCTACTTGTATCATGGAGGTCGGACCCTATGAATACCAGGAACATCTGGGAACCCAGAACAATTTACCTATATCTTGTCTGCCTTATTACTCTGATCATGATCATCGTCTCGGGCACGAACGCGGTGCGGGCGGTGGTGGAATTGGCCTATCCCGAACCCGAACTGAGCGTGCCCAGCGTCGAGGTGCTGCCTGCGCCCGGCGGAGAAACGGCTCGTCCGGTGCAACCGGAATCCGCAGAACAGCGCCAACTGCGACAGGCGTGGACGGTTCGCAACGCCATAATCAATCTGTCCGGAAACCTGGCCATGCTGCTGCTGGCCGGACCGATCTACTTGTACCATTGGCGCAAGGTACGGCGGATAGCCAAGGCTGAAGCCGTGCCCGGGTCGCAGACCTAAGTTGCCACTCGGGCTTGGGTTGTGGTAGAGTTGGTCCGTGTATGCTGCGAACCCGCGACTGCTCAAACATGAAAGGAGCCGTGCGCATCTCATGGCCGACAAGACACTCAAAACCAATACGATGCGCCTGCTGGATAGCAAAAAGGTGCATTACGAGGTGCATCAGTACGCCGCGGAGCGGATGTCGGCTGAGGAGGTGGCTGCTACCCTGGGGTACCCCCCAGAGCAGGTGTTCAAGACCCTAGTGACCCTGCCCGACAAGGGGCGCCCCTTCCTGGCCATCATCCCCGCCGGGCGAGAGCTTGATCTGAAAAAGCTGGCTGAGGCGGCCAGTGAAAAGCGTGTGCGCATGGCCACCTACCGCGAGGCAGAATCGCTGACCGGCCTGCAAGTGGGAGGTATCTCGGCGCTGGCCCTGCTAAACAAGGGGTTCAAGGTTTTCCTGGATGTGCTGGCGCAGGATCAGGCGCGGATCCTGGTGAGCGCCGGGCAACGGGGCATCCAGCTACAATTGGCGCCCCAGGACCTGGCGCAGGTCACGGGGGCGCGCGTCGCCGATATCTCTCGTCCCATGGACCAAGAATCCGGCTAGCCGCTCGCCAACCTCCCCGCTACAGGCGGCTCCTCGATCTGAATAGTGACGCTGATCTCCCGGCTGGGCGCCGCATCGCTCACGATGATGGGTATCTCCAGGTGGGCCAGGCGGACATGGCAGGTCCTGGCGTTCTCTCGAGCGCAGTAATAGAGGGCCAATTCGCCCTCCAAAAGTGCGGTGCCCTGCTTGAGGATCACCTCCGAGCGCACGGGATATTCCCTGTTCGCCAGTTTTACCTCCTGTTGGCCGTCAACCAGGCTTAGGACACCACCCGACGGCTGCCATGTCAGCACCGAGGGTGCATCATCGAAAACCTTGTATCCCGAGGGCAGATCCAGGCTGAGCCTGATAGCCCCCCTTCCGGGCTGAACGTGCTGTTCCGGCAAGCGCAAGATGGTGGACGGCGCCCTGGATGCTCGCCAGGCAAGCAATCCACGGGGGTCATGCAGACGCACGGTGCTCACCTGGCGGGTGTGCAGGAGGGCAACCCGCAGCACATGGTTGTTGGTATCCGCCACGTACAGCTTGTCGCCCGCCGCGGCCAACCCACCCGGCTCGTAGAACCGTGGGGCATCGCCATCGCGCCAACCTGGGCTCCCGGTCCCCACCCAGGTCGTCGCTTGCGAGGCGTCGGGCTCCACGATCTTGATCTTGTGATTGTAGGTATCGGCCACATAAAGCACACCCCGATACCAGAGTATGCCCAGGGGGTGCTGTAGTCGCGCCATGAGGAGACCGCCGTCCACATCGCCGAATTCGAACAAGCCCTGCCCGATGAGAGTACGCACGCGGCCACGCGGGCCCGGCTCTGCCACGCGTACTGCGCTGGCTTCGCTATCCACAAAGTAGAGCAAGCGGCCATCGCTGGTAATGCCGCTCGGCTGCGCCAGCGCCGCGCGATCCAGCGGGCCATCCAGCAGCCCCTCACGCCCCGAGCCAGCGTAAGGACCGATGGTCATAGCGACGAGGTCGAGATCCCATAGTTGGTGCGTGCCCGCCATGGCGATATAAAGATGGCCCTGGACCAACACCAGGTCCCAGGGCGAATTGAGGCGCGCCGCCGATGCCGGGCCTCGCGAGAAATTGTAGGCCAGGGTCCCATCTCCGGCCACGGTCTGCACTGTCCCGTGGCGCAGGTCGGCCACCCGAAGGGCGTGGTTCTCCGTGTCGGCGATATATAGTTTGTCGCCATCCAAAGCCATCCCCTGCGGATGGGCGAACCGCGCCTCATCCAGGGCGCCATCGACCAGGCCGCGCGCGCCAGAGCCGATCACGCCCCGCACCTCGCCCGATAGGGTGACCACGACGATGCGGTCGTGCCCTGTATCGGCGATGAAAAGGCGGTCTCCCTTTTCGTCGGCCAGCACTTTGCCGGGGAAGCTGAGGGTCGTGTCGGGCGCCTGGTCCTTTTCCAGCGCCAGTTTCAGCGGCGTACGATCGATAAAGCCCTGGGCATCATAGGTGCGAACCGCCTCAGCGATGATCTCGTTCCAGGCCTGGTAGACCCCTTCGCCCGAGTGCGCTGCCAGCACATATCCTCGCGGATCGATCAAGATGGTGGTGGGCCAAGCACGCACGACATAGCTGTTCCAAACGACGAAATCCTTGTCGTTGACGATGGGATGCTCCAGGCCGTAGCGAAGCACGATCCGCCTGATGTTATCCTGGTTCGATTCGTTGGCGAACTTGGCCGAGTGCACGCCGATGACTACCAGTTCATTGGGATAGGCGGCCTCCAACCTTTTCAGGTCAGGGATGATGTGCATGCAGTTGATGCAGCCATAAGTCCAAAAGTCGAGCAGAACGAATTTGCCTCGCAGGTCGGCCAGCGATAGGCGTCGGTCGGTGTTCAGCCATTCGAGGCCGGGCGGGAAATCGGGCGCCCGAACATTCCCATAGTACTCGCGCTTGGTGGCCATATCCGCATGAACCTCGCTTTCTAATGCTTGAACGAAA
>CAYQDH010000132.1:0-1731 GCA_964416075.1 uncultured Anaerolineales bacterium
CAGAGCGCTGCGGACTTGGCTCTACCCGCGGTTATGTCATCCTGAGCGCAGCGAAGGATCTCCGTTTACTATAGGAGAGACCATTTATTATCACTTTGCCCCTGTCCTTAAAGCCACGACAGGATGGTGGCAGCAAGTGCTTGTAAAGCTCTGAGGAGCGCAGTTCGATCGACACCATGATCAAAGGAGAACCATGTCGAAGGGATGTAAGCGAACTGCGCTATTCGGTGTTCTGGTGGTCTTGCTGTTGTGCGGTGGGTGTGCACTGCTAGAGATCAGCCCGTATGGCGAGTGCCTGGACTTTATGAGTGGCCACGCGCCGGATGTGGCTCTTGAGCAATTCATCCGGCGCGTCATCGGGGCCGCGGCAGCACGCGACTATGACTGGCTCGCCACGGTGTGCGAGCCACGGGCCATCGAAGCACTGAAGGCTGCCCAGCTCCATCCCCTCGATAGTTACACCATCACCTTCAGCGATGATCTTGCCGGCGTGTACGAATACAATGTCGTGTTCGATAGCGGCCTGTCCCTGCACTTGTCTCTCGACAGTGTCTGGCCCGAATGTCCGGATTGGGACGTGACCGAGCAGGAGATCCTGCAGTATATCCGTTTGCAGGATGTATACTCGTATCGCCATCGGGCGACCGAGAGATAGAGCAGGTCTTTAGCTGAAAAAGGAGGTTTCAGGATGAAGATTACTGGTTTCAAGACCTTTGTGGTAGGCAACCCACAGCCCGATCACGGGGGCCGCAATTGGGTTTTCCTCAAGCTCTACACGGCTGATGGCATCGAGGGCGTGGGCGAGGCCTATTGGGTGCCCTTTGACGTGCGCACGGTAGCCCGCTTGATGGAGGACGTCTGTGAGCGCCTCGTGGTGGGGGCGGACCCCTTCCGCATCGAGCGACTGTGGCGCGCCATCTATACCGCGGGCTATGCCGAGCACCCCGATCTGACCACCCAGGGCGTGCTCAGCGCGGTGGAAATGGCTTGCTGGGATATCGTGGGCAAGGCGCTCAACCAGCCGATCTATAACCTGCTCGGCGGCAAGGTGCACGATAAACTGCGCACCTACACCTATCTTTACCCCGGGGCTCCTGGTGAGCCCGGCCCCCAGACCCACGCCGACCGCGCCGTCGTGCGCGCGGCGTACTATGTGGAGCAGGGCTTTACAGCAGTCAAATTCGACCCGGTAGGGGCGGGGGCCTCTTCCCCCATACAGCTCTCTCTGGAGACCTTGCGGAATTCTGAGAACGTGGTCAAGGCGGTGCGCGAGGCCGTCGGCGATGCGTGCGACATCATAGTGGGCACCCACGGCCAGATGGTCACCTCCAGCGCTATTCGCCTGGCCAAGCGCCTGGAGCCTTACGACCCACTGTGGTTCGAGGAGCCGGTACCTCCGGAAAACCGCCGGGAGATGGCCCGCGTGGCGCGCTCGACCAGTATCCCCATCGCTACGGGAGAGCGCCTCTCCACCAAATACGAGTTCGCCGAGCTGCTACAGCGCCAGGCAGCCAGTATCCTGCAGATGGCCCTGGGGCGCGTCGGCGGTATCCTGGAGGCGAAAAAGATCGCCGGCATGGCTGAGGCCCACTATGCGCAGATCGCGCCGCATCTGTGGACCGGGCCCATCGAGGGGGCGGCCAATATCCAGATCGACACCTGCAGCCCCAACTTCCTGATCCAGGAGAGCATCGAGATGTGGGGCGGGTTCCACGCCGAGATCCTTCAGGA
>CAYQDH010000132.1:1741-11672 GCA_964416075.1 uncultured Anaerolineales bacterium
CCAGTGGGAAAAGGGGTACATTATCCCGCCAACCAAGCCGGGCCTGGGCGTGGAGCTGAACGAGAAGGTGGCCGAGGCGCATCCGTATATCGGATAGAGTAAATGCGCGAATTCAGGCTGGGCCCGGTTGTGGAGCCGGAGCCATAGGATTACTGCCCGAACCACATGGTCTCAGGCAATCTCGCGTGCTTGAGGTGGGTTAGGCAACCTGCGGCACGAGACCGCCGGGCTGAGATCAGCGGCCCACGCCCAGCAAGCGCGACAGGGCGTTCTGATGCACGGTGATGGCCGCCTGGGGGCAAATCTCGGCGCAGCAGAGGCAACCGATGCAGCGCTCCAGGGCAAAGGTGGGCGGCTTGCCCGCGGTGATCACCTCTGCCGGGCAGACCTGGGCGCAGCGCCCGCAGCCGATGCACAGAGCGGGCAACACTTGGGGCCGCCGACGCGTGGCGCGGTAGATGGGCGCGCTCATCCAGGAGGGCGCGCGCAAGAACCACTTGGCGGTGGGTAATTGCAGCGGTCCAAAGGAGAGCACCTGGCGATCCCCGGCGATCTCGATCGCCGCGGGGTCGGCCACGCCCAGGCCTCGCGTCCCGGCCTCCGCCATGTGTAGCACCTCGCCCAACCGGTAGCCCATGGCTTGGGTGATGACTGTATCTAGCGCCAGCGGATCGATGGATGCGGCGAGGCAGTGGTAGGCATGCGGCGTGCCGCGCGTGCCGGGACCCTCGCCCTCCATGCCGATCACCCCGTCGATGATCGTGAGCCCTGTCTTGACCAGTTCCAGCACGTCCGCCAAGACATTGGAAAAGTCCGGCATACCTGGCGCCCGCAGGTGCAGCTCGCGCTTGCGCGTGCCGGGGATGGCCCCAAAGAGATTCTTCACGGCTCCGGTGTATAGGGTCAGGCCGTGGGTCTTGATCTTGGGCAGGTTGATCACCAGGTCCGCCTCGTAGAGCGGCTTGGCGATGAAATAGTCATAGCCGTTCAGCCGCTTCCATTCCGCCTCTTTGAAGAGCACCAGGGGCGCGCCGACGCGCGTTGCGGCCTCGGCCATCCCCGTCTTGGCCCACACTTGCTGGGCGATGTCTACCGGGCCGGCGGGCGAGTCGCCGATAGAGGGGACGCCGCCGGCTTGCTGCACCATCTCCGCCACGACCTGCAACACCGCCGGGTGTGTGGCCACCGCCTGTTCCGGCGTGGCAGCCGATAACTGGTTGGGCTTGAGCAACACGCGCATCCCCGGGCGCACGAAACGCACCATCCCTCCCAGCGGGGCTAGCACGTCTACCATGGCCTGGCGCACCACCTCCAGTTCATAGCTTTCACAACGCATCGCGGAAACGGTGATCATTCTGTGCTCCTCAGTCGAAAATATGGCGTTTGTGGAACAGTGAGGACAGGAAGCGAAATCCAAGCTTGAACCCGTTGGACCAGGCGATGCAAGCACCGTTCTTGCGGTTCGCTAGCATCCTGTCCGCCAGCCAGGGAGCTACATCCTCCACCCTATCGGACAGGATGTTAAAGATCGGCTTGACGCGTGCCCACTCCTCCGGCTTGCCCTCGTACTGGCTGGAGAGCATGTCGGTGGCCACCATACCGGGGAGCAGCGCGCCGACGATGACGGGCGTGCCCTTGGTCTCCCTGGCCAGCGCGCGATTCAGGTAGCGCACCGCCGACTTGGTGGTGCCGTAGATGGCCATACCCTGGATCTGGCGGCCATCCGCGCCCAGGCCCTCCAGGTTATACAGGGCGCCGGAGCCTTGGGCCAACATGCCACGCAGGGCTACCATGGAGCCGTACATCGTGCCCACCAGGTTCGTATTGACCACATTGTGGGGACAGTCGCATGGCTGCTCCCACAGCGGGGCTGGGGCGTTGCTGATCCCGGCGTTGTTGACCCAAATATCGATATGCCCGAAATGCTGTCTAGCCACATCCCATAGCGCTTGCACCTGCTCATAGTGCATCACATCGCAGGGTTGGCCAAATACCCGTTCGGCGCCATACCGCTCCGCAAGCCGCAGGGCGGCGGCTGCGGTGCTCTCCGCCCTGCGCCCGCCCACCACGACGGCGCAGCCGCGCTCCAAGAAGGCTTCGGCCATGCCATAGCCGATGCCCCGCGTGCTACCAGTGATCACGATCGTGCGCATGTCGTCTCCTTGCACAGGACCACGCCCCTGACGGGCCTCACTACGAACGGGAAGCCCTCTCCCCTAACGGCAGTCAGCAGAAGCCAATCAACCGGCTGCCGTGCGAATCATCACTTTGAGGCCCTTTTGTGCCGCCACAATATCGAACCCCTCCTTGACCTGGGCCAGAGGTAAGTGATGGCTAACCATGGGCGCCACCCGCACCAGGCCGTGGGCGATGGAATGCAGGGCGTTGCGAAAGTCGAGCGGCGAAAAGTCATGGCTTCCCGTGAGACGAATCTGCTTGTAATGGATCAGGTTGGGATCCAGGGGGATGGTGGCAGACGGATAGGTGCCCGCGAAATAGTTCACCGTGGCGCACAGGCCGGCCATCTCCAGGGCCTGCTGCTGCGCCTGCGGCGCGCCCACGGCCACGATGACCACATCTGCGCCGTGGCCCTCGGTGAGGACCTTGACCCTCTGCACGGGGTCGTCTTGCCGGGCATCGATGGTCTCGCTGGCGCCCAGCTCGCGGGCCTTTTCCAGGCGTTCGGCCATCAGATCGATGCTGATCGTGCGCGCGCCAGCCACGCGGGCTAGTTGCAGGTGCGTCAGGCCGATGGGACCCGCGCCGATGATCACCACGTTGTGCCCGAGCGAGACCCCGCTCCAGTGGCTACCATTGAGGCAACAGGCCAGCGGCTCACAGAAACTGGCCTCCTCATACGAGACGCCGTCCGGAATCAGCAGCAGGCTCCTGGCGGGGGCCACGCCGTATTCGGCGAACCCGCCTCGCACCCGGCCCTGCAGCAGGTTCTCGCAATAGTTCCAGATGCCGCGCACGCAATAATAGCACCGGCCGCATACCACCCGCCAGCTGGGCACCACTCGGTCTCCCGGCTTGAAATCCTGCACCTCTTCCCCCACTGCCAGCACCTCGCCCGCCCACTCGTGGCCGGGGATGCTGGGCAACGTGCCATGCGCCTGTCTCATCCCCGTATAGACGCGCAAGTCGCTGGGGCAGATGCCGCAGGCGTGGATGCGAATCAGCACATCGTCGGGATGGGCAATGGTCGGTCGAGGCGCTTCTCCCACGCGTAGATCGCCTGCGCCGTATAGCAGCGCCGCCTGCATCGTCGAATTCTGGGTCATGGCCACACCTTTCTGCACAGAAGCTCTGAACCGCTAAGACGCGAAGGACGCCAGGGAAAGCCTTTGCGTTCTGGTGCGATTTGCTATGGTTCTACGATTACTTTGAGCGCGCCCGAGGCGCCCTTATTGCTGGCCAGGGCAAAACCATCGGCTATACGCTCCAGGGGCACGCGGTGGGTAACGTATTCGGCCGGCTTCAGTTTGTCTGCCGCCATGAGGTCGAGCGCCATGCCGAACTCGGGCACCCCCTGCCACAGACTGTAACTGTTGCTGAAGAGGATTTGGATCTCCTTGCGCATCCCCTCTCCCATATCGAGCGCCTGGGGCTGCTGGAACATCCCAATGATCACGATCGTACCGCCCCGCGTGGCCATCCGGACATCGGCGGCAAAGGTAGCCGCCGCGCCACCCACCGCCTCGACGACCACGTCCGCTCCCTGGCCATGGGTGAGGTCCGAGACTGCCGCCACAGGGTCAACCTGCATGCTGTCGATAGTGGCGTCCGCGCCCACCGCCCTGGCCACCTGCAACGATCGCTCATGCCTGCCGCAGACCATCACCTGGCCCGCGCCGGCCAGCTTGTACAGCTCGACCGCAGTCAGGCCGATGGGCCCGGCACCCTGAACGACGACCGTATCTCCGATCTTGACGGGAGCCATGTGCAGGGCATGCACGGCGCAGGCATAGACATCGAGGATGGCCGCATGCTCCAGGGATAGCCCTTCGGGCAGAGGGTAGACCTTGTCGGCGGGTTCCAGCGAGTACTCGGCAAAGCCGGTGGAGTGCAGACGCATCTCGCCGCTGTGGCCCCGCGTGGGGCACAGATGATAGTCGCCGCGGCGACACCAGCGGCAGCGCCCGCAGCCCACCAGGTGTCGTGGCTCCACCCCCACGCGCTGGCCCAGGCTCACATCGGTTACGCCCGGCCCGAGCATGGCGACCTCTCCTGCCAACTCGTGGCCGGAGGTGTAGGGAGCCACCACAGCGCCTCCCGTGCGGCGGTAACCGTGCAGGTCGCTGCCGCAAATTCCCGCGGCGCGCACACGCACCAACACCTCGCCCGCGCCGGGGATGGGATCGGGCACCTCGCTCACCCGGATATCCGTCCCTCCGTAGAACAACGCAGCCTTCACGCGCTCGCCTCCCTCCACCCGCGATCAGGAACCGACCACCAAGGCCCAAAGGGCACCAAGGCTATCGGGAAATGATCAGATCTTCGCCCTTAACGTCTTGATGATAGATACCTACAGTCACCCCACGGCGGCCACTAGATGTCGAGCGTCATAACTGGCACCAGACCGTAAAGGGGCGCTACGCGCTCCTCCAGCTCCGAATAGACGCGATAGATCTTCTCGTACAGGCGTATCCGTTCCGCATCGGGCCGGTGCTCTCCCACATCGCGCACCAACCGCGCCGAGGCCTCACGCACCGAGGGATAGCAGCCCACACCGACTCCAGCCAAGATGGCTGCCCCCAGGGCGCCCGCCTCCAGCACGTCAGGCACGATCAATGTGCGGCCCGTGGCATCGGCGATGATCTGCCGCCATAGGACGCTCTTGGCCCCACCCCCGGCCACCACCAGCGGCTCGCTGGCCCCCAACCCATCCAGGATGGAGCGCAGGTGCATGGCGCACCCTTCCAGCACGGCGCGCACCATATCCGCACGCCCGTGGGCCATGCTCAAGCCGAAAAGCACTCCCTTGGCTTGCGCGTTGGGTTGTGGCCCGCGCTCGCCCATCAAATGGGGCAGAAAGATGAGCCCCCCAGCTCCCGGCGCGGCCTTTTCGGCTTGCTGAAGCAATGAGATATAAGAGGCGCCGGGCGCTTGGCCTACGTCTTGGTCCAGCAGGCGCACCAGCCACTTGAGCGTCGCGCCTGTCGTGGCCGTAGCCGCAAAGGTGCCCGAGCGCGCATGGGGCACGGCCACCCAAGCGGCCGTACCCAGGTAGAGACAGCCCCGCTGCCCGCCTTCGGCGTTGGCCCCGATGCGCGTGCAGGTCGTGTCGCCGCTGCCGATCACCACCGGCGTGCCCTCGGGCAGGCCGGTCAGCCGCGCCGCCTCGGCCGTTATAGTTCCGCCGACCTCCGTCGCGCAGCGGATGGGGGGCAGCTGCTCGTGGGATATGCCCACCAGTTCGGCCACGGGCCGGGCCCAATCCTTGCTGCGCGGGTCGAGCAAGTAGGTCCCGCCCGCGTCGGTAGGGTCGGTGGCGATATTGCCCGTTAGCCGGAAGCGCAGGAAATCCTTGGTGGCCAAAAACCAGCGCGCGCGCTGCACCACCTCGGGCCGGTGCTCGGCCAGCCAGCGCAGCTTTGGGGCTGAGAAGGTGGTGCTCACCCCCGCCCAGCCCATCACCCGCTCCAGGGTGGCGCGGTGCTCGCGCACCATCCATTCCACCTGGGGCTGGCAACGCTGATCCATCCACAACATGGCCCGCGCCAAGACCCGACCCTGCTCGTCCACCGGCGTGAGGGCATGAAGCAGCCCAGAGAGACCCACCGCCAGTACTCTGGAGGCCACGATGCCCGGCTGCGCCAGCACCTCGCGAATCAGCTCCGCGGTGCATTCCCAGCGCTCTTCAGCATCGAGCTCGGCCCCTGGAGGCTGGCCTGTGCCAGCCTCCAGGGCCTGTGGATGGTAGACGGGCGGCTCGCGATAGGCCTCGACCAGCGCCCGGCCCTGCAGGTCAAAGAGCAAGACCCGCGCCGTGGTGGTGCCCATGTCGATGGCCAGCAGGTATCCATCGCCGGTCATTTGGCGTTCACGCCCCACATGTGAAGTTGGTCCTTTTCCCCCTCACCCCATCCCCCTATCCCCGTGTCTCCCCGTCAGAAGGTGACAGGTATCGTTCCACTGCAGCAGTACGAAGGTGTCGTCCCGCACCTCCAGCACATTGATAGCCCCGTTCTCCTGGCCGAGGCGCCAAAAGCTCTCCCAGGGCAGGCCCATGGCGCCGATGAGCAGTGCCCGGTTGACCACCGTATGGCTAACGGCGACAAGGGTTTGCTCGCCGTGCAGGGCCGCGATGTCGCGCAGCGCGGATAACGCCCGCGCGCCCACCGCGGAGAGTTGCTCGCCGCCGGGGATCGCTGCATGCGCCGCGCCGCGGTACCAGGCGTCCGCGGCCGTGGGACAGCGCGAGAAAACCTCCGCTGGGGTCAGGCCCTGCCAAGCCCCATAGTCGATATCGATCAGGCCAGGATGCGCCTGAACCGTCACCCCCAGGGCATGCGCGATCGGCTCAGCCGTGGCCAGGGCGCGGGACAGGGGGCTGCTGTAGACAGCGGTTGCCGGCCAGCGCGCCGCGATGGCGCGCGCTGCCGCTTTGGCCTGGGACAGCCCCGTCTCGTTCAGGGGTACGTCATAGCGCCCGCGAAAGCGCTCGATGCGGTTCCATTCCGTCTGGCCATGGCGGACCAGGATCACTGTAGTCATATTTTCCATAAGATGCTGTTGAGTAACCCATGCCAACTTGGCGCCATTCGGCCGTGGGTGACGCTCTTGTAGCCGCGATTTCCAAATCGCGTTCGTCGCAATGTCATAGGTAGGCCAGAGTATACGGGCGAAACACCCGCAGATCAAGAGAGCCTGGATTGTGTCCTCAGGTACTTGAAGCTATAATCGCCGCCATCGGGTAAGGCGATTGAATGCGCCAAAGACCACTGGCTGATCGTTTCGACGTTTCTCTGCCGGAATGCCGCTGGATGTGACAAGCGGTGCCCGTGGCTGCGCCCAGGACTATTGTGGGGTGCCCAAACGAGGAGGTATCGGATGCTACTGTTGGCAGGTGATATCGGCGGAACCAAAACCGTCCTGGCCATCTTTTCATCCGAGTCGGGGCCGCACACGCCCCTGGTGGAAGCCACTTTTCCCAGCGCTGCTTATCCCAACCTGGAAGCGATCGGGCGCGAGTTCTTGGGGCAGGCGGGTATGCCGGCGGAGCGCGGTTGCTTTGGCGTGTCCGGCCCGGTCATGAGGCCCCCCCAGGCGGGAGGGGCAGGCATGGCCCAGATCACCAACCTGCCCTGGGTGATCGAGGAGGGCAATCTAAGCTCCGCTCTGGGGTTGCGTTCAGCCCATCTGCTCAACGATCTGGAGGCCATCGCCTGTGGCATCCCCATCCTCTCGCCGGATGATCTGCATACCCTGAACCGAGGGGATCCCGATCCTCACGGGGCTATTGCCGTGATCGCGCCTGGCACGGGGCTGGGGGAGGCCTATCTCACCTGGGAGGGCGAGGAGACGAAAGGCCGGTATCGGGCGCATCCCTCGGAAGGGGGCCACGCCGACCTGGCGCCGCATACCTCCTTGCAGCTCGACTTGGTGCGTTACCTATTGAGCCGCTTTGGACACGCCAGCTGTGAGCGCGCTTTGTCGGGCATGGGGCTGCCCAATATCTATGCTTTTCTCAAGGAGACCGGGCGAGAGGAGGAGCCGGAGTGGCTGGCCGAGAAGCTGACCACCGTGAGCGACCCCACGCCCATCATCGCAGGCGCTGCGCTGGATGAGGCCAATCCTTGCCCCATCTGCGACACCACGCTGGAGCTTTTCGTAACGTTGCTTGGCGCGGAGGCGGGTAACCTGGCTCTCAAGGTTCTGGCCAGCGGGGGCGTCTACGTGGCGGGGGGCATTCCCCGGCACATCCTGCCCGCGCTAAAGCGGGGCTCGTTCATCGAAGCCTTCCAGGACAAGGGACGGATGAGCGGGTTGTTGGAGCGCATGCCGGTGCACGTGGTGCTAAACCGCAAGGTGGGCTTGATGGGCGCGGCCGCTCATGGGCTGGAAATGCAATAGAGTGCGCCTGACTGGGCGGGTGATTACGATGCGGCAGTGCTTCCCTCGGTCTCCGATACCGTCTCCTGTGCCTTGAACTGCATCTCGTACAGGTTGTTATAGATGCCGCCCTGGGCCAGTAACTCCTCGTGTGTGCCCACCTCCACCACCTCGGCCTGGTCCATCACATAAATGCGGTCGGCTCGCCGAACGGTGGACAGGCGGTGGGCGATGACGATGCTGGTGCGTCCCTTGAACATCTCCGCGAGAGCCCCCTGGATGATCAGCTCGGTGTAGGGGTCCACACTGGAGGTGGCCTCATCCAGAATGAGGATGCGCGGGTCGGCCACTAGCGCGCGGGCCAGGCAGATCAGTTGGCGCTCGCCCATGGAGAGCTTTTCCCCGCGCTCGCGCACCTCGGTATCGTACTGTTGTGGCTGGCGCAGGATGAACTGGTGAGCGCCCACCGCTTTGGCAGCAGCCTCCAGTTCCTCATCAGTGGCATCGAGCCGGCCATAGCGAATGTTATCGCGGATGGTGCCAGAGAAGAGAAAGCCCTCTTGTAACACGATGCCGAACTGCTGGCGCAACGACTTTAATGTGATATCCTGCAAGGGGTGCCCGTCGATGCGAATCTCGCCCTCTAGCACGTCATAAAAGCGTGTCAGCAAGCTGATGGTGGTGGATTTGCCCGAGCCCGTGGCCCCCACTAGGGCGATCATCTCCCCCGGGCGCGCCACGATGTTCAGATCTTTGACCACGGGTTGGCCCACAACATACGAAAAGCCCACGTGGTCGTACTCTACCAGGCCCTCGATGCGCCCCAACTGCAACGCGTCCGGCTTGTCCCTCACCTCCGGCTCGGTATCGGCCAACTCGAAGATGCGTTCCGAGGCGGCCATGGCAGCCAGGACCTCGTCGTACAGCATGGTCAGTTGGCGGATCGGCGCAAAGAACCGGAACAGGTACAACACAAAGGCCACCACCACGCCCGGGGTAAGATCCCCCCGCATAATGGCCATACCACCGAACCACAGCACGATGGCTATGCCCAGCGAGCTGATGATCTCGATGGCCGGGAAATAAATGGAGCGGATCGTCGCCGCCTCCAGGTTCACGGTCCGGTTCTCCTCATTGACCGAGCGGAACTGTTGAACGTTGCGCCCCTCCTGGGCGAACGACTGGATGATGCGCACGCCGACCACCCCTTCCTCCACTTTGCTGGTGACCTCGGCGATCTTTTTACGAATCTCCCGGTAGGCTGCGCCCACCCAGTTGCGGAATATAAAAGTGGCCACCAGAAAGAGGGGCATGACGGCAAAACTGGTCAGCGTCAGTTTGAGGTTCATGGCCAGCATAGCCAGGATGATACCCACCAGGCTGAAAAGGGTGTTGACCAGCATCACCAGGCCGTTACTTAGCAGCTCATTGAGCCTGTCCACGTCACTGGTCATGCGTGAGATGGTATCGCCCATCTCCCGGTTGTCGTAGAAGCGCAGCGAGAGGTTCTGCAGATGCCTGAACACGAAATCGCGCAGGTCGTAGATGACCTTCTGGCTCATCCAGCCGGTAATATATCGTTGGCCCATGGTGGTTGCGGTGTTGATGAGCACACTGAGCAGATAGAGAAAGAGCGTATTCCTCAACCCGACCGTACTGCCGCCTGCGATGTCTCGGTCGATCAGGGTTCTCATCAGATAGGGGCGCACCAGGTCGCTGGCGGTGACAACCAGCACAGAGACCATAGATAGAAACAGGGCGAACTTGTAGGGCCTCATAAACCCAAAAGCCCGCGTGAGGAGCTTCCAGTCGAAGGCGCCCTTGTCGGCAGCGGCCAGGTCGAATCGATGATCCCAACCCATCAGACGCGCTC
>CAYQDH010000133.1:0-7857 GCA_964416075.1 uncultured Anaerolineales bacterium
CACCCCCCGTGCTGGTGGTCTCTTACACCACCGTTTCACCCTTACCCCGACGGCCCATGGCCGCGTGGCGGTTTGCTCTCTGTTGCACTTTGCCGTCGAATCGCTTCGCCTGGGAGTTGCCCAGCATCATGCTCTGTGGAGTTCGGACTTTCCTCAAAGTCAACCGAAGGTCGACTCTGCGATCGCCTGGCCCACTCCTATAAATGATAGCATGGCCCGCGTCCATTGTCAAAGAGTGCCTAGTTCTAGACCAAACCTGTCCGGAATGTTTGACAGGTTCTAGATGCTGGCCTATCATTGACCGGGGACGGGGGGAACTAGGCTGGTCGAATAGAATGCACTTGCAGGGGAATGCGTGCGTAGGTAGGGGGGATGGGCGTCTGCGCCTGACCCAGCGTCTAGTGTGGGAGGTGCACGGGAATGGCATGGCGCCGCATCGCGGATGTGCAGCGCATTCTCAATAGTGAAGAGGGCGCCCTGGTGAGAGATTGGGGCGGCCAAGTGCCTATCGTGCTGGCGTATCCCAACAGTTACGCTGTGGGGATGTCCAGCCTGGCGATGCATAGCCTCTATCGCTGGCTCAATGCGACCCCCGGTATCGTCTGTGAGCGAACTTTTGCATCCTGGGGCCGGCGAGCATCCGAGGATGATCCCCTAATCACTCTCGAATCACAGAGGCTGGTCAGCGATGCGGCCGCTCTGGCGCTGTCGGTATCTTTTGAGCTGGATTACCTGAACGTCGTGTCCATGTTGCGGCGGGCTGATATCCCGGTACTCGCTGCAGAGCGCGAACAAGGGGATCCGCTGGTCATACTCGGTGGGCCGGCCGTGTCGGCAAACCCTGAGCCATTGGCTCCCATAGGGGACGCCTTTGTCATCGGGGAGGTGGAGCCTATCCTCCAAGACCTCACCGGCTGTCTGCGCGAAGCCTGGGCTCAGACGCGCGAAGCCACGTTGCAGTCTTTGGCGCGGCTACCTGGCCTGTATGTGCCGACCTGCTACGATGGAAATCCGGTTGGGCGGCAGTGGCTGCGCGATCTGGACCGCTTTCCGGTTTCGACGAGCATCGTGGCGCCGCATGCCGAATTCGGCGATATGCATCTCATCGAGATCTCGCGCGGATGTGGCCGAGGGTGTCGTTTCTGCCTGGCCGGATACTGGTATCGGCCCCCTCGGGAGCACAGCCTGGAAAGCGTGCTGCAACAGGCGCGCCAGGGGCTGGAGCAGGGGCGCAAAGTCGGCCTGGTTGCGGCGGCCGTATCTGATTACTCACAGGTGGAAGAGTTGGTGGGCGAGTTGCAGCGTATGGGGGCAGAGATATCGGTTTCTTCTCTGCGTGTGGCGCCTCTTTCGCCCGAGTTGGTTGCAGCATTAGCGACCGGGAAATCTCGGTCCATCACCTTCGCGCCGGAAGCTGGGTCGCAGCGCCTGCGCGAGGTCATCAACAAGTGTGTGACGCACGATGATATCGTGGCCGCCGTCCAGTTGGCGGCGAGACATCGTTTCGAGAGCTTGAAGCTCTATTTTATGGTAGGGCTTCCCGGGGAGCGCGATCAGGATATCGACGAGCTTGTGCGCCTGGTTCAGGAGGTGGCCGGTCTCTATCCACGCGGTGTCGTGGTGAATGTAACGCCCTTTGTGCCCAAAGCGCACACACCCTTTGAGACCGTGGGGATGGAGCAAGAGGGTGTGCTGGCTGAGCGCGTGGCCCGCATCCGGGGCAACCTGCGCACAAAGCAGGTGGAGGTGCGGGCCGAACCGATCCTCGATGCGCGCGTACAGGGCATTCTGGCGCGCGGCGATCGCAGGCTGGGTGAATTGCTGGCGGGGTCCAAGGCTATTTCGGCGCGGGGGTGGCTGCGTGAGTTGGAGCACCAAGAGGTCGACATCGAACGGTATCTTGGCGAGAGGACGCCGGGTGAAGATCTGCCCTGGCGGCTTGTTTCCAGTGGCTCCGGCCATAGATTCCTGATGGCAGAACGGGAGCGCAGTGGGAGCGGCATCCCAACGGGACCCTGCGAACCCTCCTATTGCTCGCGCTGCAACGTGTGTCCCGCCCAGAAAACCGATAAAGAGAAATCATGATTGCCACTGCAAAGGATGGCCTAATCCGATATATCTTTGATACCATGGACGGCATTGCGGCCTCTCACGGCGTCTTTGCGCGGCATGGCGGGGTGAGCCAGGGTTGTTTTGCCACACTCAACGTAGGGCGCACCGTGGGGGATGACCAGGCCAGTGTGGAAGAGAACCACCGGCGCGTATATGCCGCCTTCGGTATTGGTTCCGATGCTGTGGTCAGCGCCCGGCAAGTGCATGGCGATCGGGTTGCCGTGGTGCAGCAAGGAGATGGGGGGCGTGTCTTGCCAGACACGGATGCAATGATCTCCAATGTGCGAGGCCTGTACCTTCTGCTGCGTTTTGCTGACTGCGTTCCCGTGTTTTTCTATGCGCCCAAGTGCGGTGCTATTGGGCTGGCCCACGCGGGCTGGCAAGGTACACTCAAGGAGATCAGCATCAGGACGGCCAGAGCGTTCATGGCGACTTTTGGATGTCGACCGGATGATGTGCAGGTGGGGATTGGCCCGGCGATTGGTCCCTGCTGCTTCCAAGTGGGCCCAGAGATCGTGGAGCCCGTGCGCGCGGGATATGGCCCTGCGGAGGGCCTCCTAACGAGGGAACAACCGGATGGTCGCGCCAACCTCGATTTGTGGCGCCTGAATGTGTTGCAGCTGCAGAGCGCTGGCTTACGCAATATCGAGGTCGCAGCGGTTTGTACTTCTTGCCATGTGGAATCGTTCTACTCGCACCGCCGTGAGGATGGATGCACCGGTCGGTTTCCGGCGATTATCGGCCTGCCGTAGCGGATCGCTAGGTGTAGCGGAGGGATCGATGGATACCAGAGGGAGCGTCGTGGCCGGAGACTCGATGATCGAGGCTTTTGCAGAGCGCCTGTGCGCTGTGGAGCGGCGCATCGAGGCCGCTTGTGCGCGTGCGGGGCGAGAGCGCTCAGAGGTGACGCTGGTGGCGGTCAGCAAGACGCGCTCCATAGAGGAAATCGAAACGGGATACATTTGCGGCCTGCGGCATATGGGTGAGAATCGCGTGGAGGAGGCTGCACTGAAGGTGCCAACCTTACGCGAACACCACGTGGCCGATCCGGTGACCTGGCATATGATCGGTCATGTACAGGGGCGCAAAGCGAGGGATGCGGCTCTACTGTGCGATGTAATTCACTCGATTGACTCACGAGCTCTGGTATTGCGCCTCGATCGCATTGCGGGGGAGATGGGCAAGCGGATCCCGGTTCTTCTCGAGCTGAATGTGTCGGGGGAGACATCCAAGTATGGCTGGCCGGCGCATGATGCTTGGACATTGGACAAGACCGTGCAGGAAATCGCCGGTTGTGGGCCGCTCTCCAACCTAGATGTTCGGGGTTTGATGACGATGGCGCCTATCGTCCCAGACATGGAACTAGCGCGGCCGATCTTTGCGCGGTTACGAGAGATCCGCGATGTTTTCCGCCAGCGCTTGCCGTTCTCTTTGTGGCCAGAGCTATCCATGGGGATGACGGATGATTTCGAGGTGGCCATCGAAGAGGGCGCCACGATCGTGCGTATCGGTCGGGCGCTCTTTGGCTGGTCGGGCACCCATGCAATCTATCACGAGGAGAGGAAACCTTGAGCTCGATGTCTGCAAAGGTAACGATTGGGTTTGTGGGCGGAGGCGTTATGGCCGAAGCCATCATCAAAGGTATCTTGGCCAAGGGGCTCTATGATGCGCAACAGGTCGTAGTGGGGGAGCCTGTGCCTTCGCGCCGAGATTACTTGGCTCAGACGCTCGGTGTACGTGTCGACGAATCCAACGTCCGGGTTGTACAAGGAGCGCAGGTGGTGGTATTGGCCGTAAAGCCCCAAGCGCTGAGCAAGGTACTGGCCGATCTGGCGGGCAAGATGAGCGCTGAAACCCTTTTGTTGAGCATCGTGGCCGGCGGCAAGATCGAGAGGATGCGCAAGGCTTTGGGCGTTCAAGCCATCGTGCGTATTATGCCCAATACACCCGCTCAGGTGGGGGAGGGAGTTTCGGCGTGGACAGCGACGGCTGAGACGAATGCGGAGCAACGTGATCTCGCGCGCCGGATCATGGAGTGCCTGGGTGAAGAGGTGTGGGTGGAGGATGAAGAGCACATCGACATGGCTACGGGGCTCAGCGGTTCGGGGCCAGCCTATGTCTTTCTGTTCCTCGAAGCGCTGATCGACGTTGGAGTACAGATGGGCTTTACCAGGCCGGTGGCTGAGAAGCTGGCGCTACAGACGGTCAAGGGCTCTGCTTCCTATGCACAGAAAGTCGGCCTTCATCCGGCCTTGCTGCGAGGTATGGTCACATCACCAGGCGGTACGACGGCTGAAGGACTGTACCATCTGGAGCATGGCGCCCTACGCGCGACGATCGCCGAAGCGGTCCTGGCGGCCTATCACAAAGCACAATACTTGGGGAGCTTGAACAACGAATGACCGTTCTACGCACTTTTGTGGTTATCCTGGCACGCGTGCTTAACATTCTCATCCTGGCACGAGTGTTGCTGTCGTGGATTCCAATGGATCGCGATAATCCCCTCATTGCTTTCGTCTACAACATCACGGAACCAATACTGGGTCCAATCCGCCGCATGGTTCCTTCCGTCGGGGGGCTCGACCTCTCTCCGATCATCGCCCTGGTGTTGCTCGAGGTGGTGCAGCGGGTCTTGCTGACTATGCTGTACAACCTGGGCTGAGGGGCTGGGGTCGGACAAGACCTGGCATTGGGCCGTACCTAGCGGGGGGCAGGGCCCCACTGGGGCCATTGCTCCAACTCGGGGCTATTGGTGAGGTTAATTCGCTCTCCTGTCTCCAAGTTCAGGGTGTAAATATCCCATCCCTGGTCACGGTTCGAGAAGAACGCGACGTAACGCCCATCGGGCGACCATGTCGGCCCGTGGTCGTCAGCATAGGTATCCTGGCTGAGATTCTGAAGATTCGAGCCATCTACGTTGGCGGCATAAATCTCCATGTTGCCATCGCGGTAGCTCTCCCAGAGCACTTTTCCCCCGTCGGGTGACCACACAGGCGCCTGATCGGTCGCCTTATCCTCCGTGAGGCGGCGCTGGTCGCTTCCATCCGCATTCATAATGTAAATCTCCAGGTTGCCATCCCGGTTGGAGATAAAGGCGATCCGCCGTCCATCCGGAGACCATACCGGGTTATAGTCCGCTGCTTTGTTCTGGGTCATGCGCTGTATTTTGGCACCCTGGGCGTCCATGGTATAGATCTCCCAGTTCGCGTCTCGAAATGAGGCAAATGCGATGCGCTTGCCGTCTGGAGACCAACTGGGCGTCCAATCTTCGCTGGGGTGTTTGCTCAGGTTCTGCTGTTCATTCCCGTCTATATTCATGATATAGACATCACGGTTACCGTTGCGGTCGGAGACGAACAACAGGCGCCGCCCATCGGGGGACCATGCCGGCGAGGTCTCGTTGTCCTGTGTATTGGTCACGCGCACAGGATCGGAGCCATCGCTACGCATCTTGTAGATCTGCCAGTTGTCTTCGGCCTTGTCTTTGGACACATATACAATGTACCCTGTGGCCAAGGCAGTCTCGGGTGTTGGGGGAACAGGTGTTGCTGTAGAACCGGACAAGATGGCTTCCTGGGGAAAGGGCGTAGGCTCCACGGTCCAGACGATGCCCTTCTGCCTCGAGCGCCAAACCATGGCAATCAGCAGAGCCAATACCGCCGCCACGATCCAGAGAACAAGCCCAGCCCAGTCCACTCGTTTGGTTGGTGCGCGAGCTCGTTGGGGGCGTCTCTGGCGATAGGCTCGTGCCTGTCTGACGGCTTCCGCCATGGTTTTGTTGCTTTTGAGCCAGTAGCGCAGGAGCTCGCTGCTAAAGCGAAAGGTTTCCCCACCCAGCTTGTCCAGTACTCGCTGCGTCGCCAATTCGGATAGCGCCTGCTCGACGTCGGTGAGCGGCATCTGAACGCCCTGGCTATCCAGATACGAGGAGATATCGATGGCGGAGGCAATGCCATAGTGGCCGACCATCGCCGCAAAAGCACACAGGACGATCCTGCTGCCCGGAGATGCATTGTCCCAGGTGCTCTCGAATTGGGGTGCTCCGAAGGCGATGACCTGGTCCTGAGCCTGGTCCACTTCGGCCAGGCCGACCCAGCCCGACTCGATACGCCGATCAAACAGGATGTGACCGAACAGCTGCACGAAGAAGGGATTGCCGCCAGTGACTCTATGAATGCGCCTTATAACTTCGTAATCATATGAAAGATTACCACGCACCGGTCCCGCAAGTATCGATTCGGTCTCATCTTCGTGGAGAGGCCCGAGATCGATGTGCGGTACTTCAGTGATGCCCAGCCTGGGCTGCAATTCTCCTGGTAGGCCCTCGATGGCGATGAGTAGCGCAAGGCTTGGTGTGAGGGCGAGAAGGGCGTGCAGCTTGGCGAACGCCTCCACCCAACGCTCATCGGCAGCCAGCATCGAGACGGGCAAGGCGTCCAGGCAAACCAGGTGGACAACATCCGGTTCGGAGGAGAGTGAGTTGCAGTAGCTCACGAGATATTCCTGGCCCTGGGCGGCCTGGCCCTGGGCGGCATAGAGCGTCGGATCCGGCTCAGGGCAGCCCAGGGCACCGGAAATCATCTGGACGATGGACCAGAGGGGGTCCGCGGCCTCAGCGGCGGACGGATCTACCTCAACGCGATGGACCAAATAACGAGCGCTCAGTCGCGCGCTGAGCTGGTTGATGAAGCTGGTCTTGCCTGCGTAGCGCCTGCCATAGAGGAAGATCAGTCGACGATCCATGTTCAGAAAACGGACAAAGCGGTCCAAGGACATCTCTCGTCCGGAGAGCAAATCCTGGTCCGTGAGAGGGCGATCGATTACATAAGGGTTCTTCAATGCTACTACTCTCTGGCTACATAGATTCGCCAATCCATTGGAGGTCGGCGAGTTGGTCACAACGTGGGCGCCTGCTATTCGGATTGTCAGGCACGATAGAGGATTCGATCGCATCCCTCGCAGAGGATCACCGTATCATCCGTCAACACGGCCTGGACCTTGGAAGAGGGTACCGCGACGCGACATGTCTGGCATCGCCCGTCCTCCATGGGCGAGAGGGCTACTCCACCTTTTTTCTGTCGCACCTCATCGTAGAGCGCCAAAGCCTGCTGCGGAATGGAATCGCGCAACTGCTTTCTCTTCACCTGAAGTTGTTGGAGACGCGCGCGCAGTTCCTTGTATTCATTGAGAAGCGTCTCGCGGTCCGCTTTCCAATGGGACTCGAATTCCACCATCTCGGCCTCTGTTCGCTGAACTTGCGCTCGGAGACCGTCGATATGGTCCATGTCCTGCAAGATGTTGTCTTCGAGGGATGAAACCTGCGTCTTGATGTGTTCCCCCTCCAGGCGAAGGTCCTCCAGCTCTTTGAACGCCCGAACCCGCCCACCATAGAGGCTGCCCTCAACCTCCTGCGCCTTGTGCTGTAGGGTTTCCAGCTCCAACTCTGCATTGCGCAATTTCGCACTGGCGGCTCGAAGGTTTTCGTTTGCCTGCAGCCGGGCCTTTTGCACAGCCTCCAGGGGACTCTCATCGCCCAGTTGCTGTTTCGCACTTGAGTAGAGACGGCTTTTCTCGTCCCACTCCCGGTCGATTTCCTGCAAGTCACGAATCATCTGGACAAGCTTCATCGGCATGGTCTCCCAAGTGCTTGTGCATTACTCCGGTGAGCTTTCCCGGAAGCTACTCATGACGTCTACCAGGGGCGGCAATTTAGGCAAATTGCCGTACGGGAACGTCATTCGCTCC
>CAYQDH010000133.1:7867-11612 GCA_964416075.1 uncultured Anaerolineales bacterium
GTTGACGCCGTGCGCCATGGAGGACTACCCATGACGTACGGAGAACCGCAATCTAAAGGGCGTCACCGTATCGTTATGGCGGTGCAAGTGTGTGGTCCTTGCGACGCCCAGTATAACACATGGATACCGCCTGATCAAGAACCCCGTATGCAGCGCATCTGACATGCGTCGCATGTCAGATGCGCTGCATGAAGCACGTAGCGATGGAGCCTGTGGTTTGCAGCCTGCCACGGGGCGGGTAAAATGGCGCTGTCCGAACACACTGACAGGCGATCTCTGGCTATGCCACCCGCATCTGGTAACTTGCCCATCTGGCTCGCACGGACGTGGAATGCATTTCTGGACCTGGTCTATCCACCTCACTGTGTGGCCTGTAGCCGCCTGGGTGCATGGTTGTGCGCAGAATGCCTGCGTGGTGTGCCGTGGCAGGATGGGCCGTGCTGTAACCGGTGCGGACGACCGATGGCCCAGGCAGGATTGTTGTGTGGTGAGTGTGCCCGTGGCGGCCTGGCATTACAGGGCGCTCGAGCGGTTTCGCCGCACTTGCCACCGCTTCGCGGTTCACGGCCTCAAATATGATGGCCTCAGGGTCTTGGCAGAACCCCTGTCTCTGCTCATGGCCGAAGCCTGGCGGCGCACATCCTGGAAGGTCGATGTCCTCGTGCCCGTGCCATTGCACGAACGCCGGCTTCGCCAAAGGGGCTATAACCAGTCTTTGTTGCTTGCTGATGCGCTATCGAAACGCCTGGGTGTGCCCATGGAGGGGCAGCTTCTCACGAGGGAGCGCAACACCCTCAGCCAGGTAGGCCTTTCGCCGGAGGAGCGTTGGCTCAATGTGGGAGGGGCCTTTCGTTGCCACGGCGAGGCGCTACAGGGCAAGGATATTCTGCTAGTGGATGATGTTTTCACCACCGGGGCTACTTTGGAGTCGTGCGCCCAAGCGCTCCAAAAAGGTGGGAGTGCGCATGTCTGGGCCTTGACCGTGACTCGTGCTATCGGGCCTGATAGCCATATCGAGCATGGCTCAACCGTGGAGGCAAGCACAGTGTAGCGACGTATGATCATGACTGGGGGCTTATATGCGGCTGCTTATTGCCACGCACAACCAGGGAAAAAAAGGCGAATATGAGGCGCTGTTTCATGATCCACGCCTGGAATTGGTGACACTGACGGAGATCGGGGTTCAGGCCCGGATCGAGGAGACCGGGGCGACCTATGCCGAGAACGCCCTGCTCAAGGCCCGGGGATATGCTGCTTTGGCGGGATTGCTGACCCTGGCGGATGACTCGGGGCTCGAGGTTGATGCTCTGAATGGCGCTCCGGGAGTCTACTCGGCACGCTATGCCGGTGAGGACGCGAGTGACGAGGATCGCTATCGACTGCTATTGAGGAATCTGGATGGGGTGCCTTATGAAAGGCGCAGCGCGCGGTTTCGCTGTGCCATCGCTCTGGCCTGGTCCACAGGACATGCTGAGGTGGTAGAGGGTGTGTGCGAAGGGGTCATCGCCCACGAACCGAGGGGGGAGCACGGTTTTGGGTATGACCCCGTGTTCTACGTGGTTGAGTTGCGCCAGACGATGGCCCAACTCCCGGAGGAACAAAAGAACCAGGTCAGCCATCGCGCGCGGGCGGCTGCCAAAGCTCGAGTTCTCCTGGAACAGGAGCTAGATCGCCCGCGTTGCTAATTCGACTGCACGAGGCCTTGGATGTGGCCCAAGGCCAAGCCGAAGGCCGCGGCCCTGGGGAATGCGGCGTGGCCGCGATCAGGTTTCGCGAATATCCACGACCTTTGCGTCCAGCTTGGCTGCGATGTCTAGCATATCCTGGCGGCCCAAATGCTGGATCTTGACCACGATCTCTCTGCTCGTGGGATCATCGCCGCCGAAGGTGCTCAGAGTCGCGATGTTGGCCCCTCGAGTAGCCAATTCCTGCGTCAACCGGGCCAGGACTCCTTGTCCCTCTAGTACCTTGATAGTCACTCGGAGGCCCGGCGTGCGCGCCCCCAGCAGCTCGAGGAAGGTCTTGAACAGGTCGCTCTCGGTGATCATGCCCACGACCTTGTCGTCCCGCATCACAGGCAGGCCGGAGATGCGGTTATCGACCATCACGCGGGCCGCGTCTTCCAGAGGGCAGTCATCTTCCACGGTAATGACGTTACGCGTCATGAGCTGTTCAACCTTGATTTTGGCGACCAGGTAGTTCAGCTCATACACGCTCAGACTGGTGGCCGGAGAGGGAGAAGCGTAAAGGAGGTCCCTTTCCAGTACGATGCCAACCAGTTTCCCTTTCTTGTCCAGCACGGGCAGACGCCGCACCTTGTTCTCGCGCATCATTTGCAGCGCATCGTAGAGGGACACGTCTGGGGTAATAGTGATAGGATCTTGGGTCATTCTATCTCTGACGAGCATCGCTAACCTCCTACACGCAAAGGTGGTACGAACCGTAAAATTGCTCCCTTGAACATCCGAAGCTATTGTAGCCAGCCGTTGACGATTTGTCCACACAAGGAGGCTAGATGTGGGCTTTAGCGCCTGGAGGAGCTGTACCCGAGTTGGCGCAGTAGGTTCTCATCGTGGCGCCAGTTCTTCCTTACCTTCACCCAAAGCTCCAGGAACACCTTGCGGCCGAGGATCTCTTCCAGGGCAAGGCGCGCCTCACGCCCGATGCGTTTGAGCATCGTGCCTCCCTGACCGATGACGATGCCCTTCTGAGAGTCCTTCTCCGTGTAGATATTTGCGGCAATATAGAGCACCTCATTAGGTCGCTCCTGGAATTCTTGGACCACAACAGCCAGTGCGTGAGGCACCTCTTGCTCCAGGAGTTTCAGGGCCTGCTCGCGAATCAGCTCTGCAGCAATAAAGCGCTCTTGCTGGTCGGTGAGTTGATCAGGCGGGTAGAATCGGGGCCCGAGGGGAAGCTGGGCGATGACGCGTTGCAGCAGCTCGTCTCGGCCATCGCCGCGCGTGGCGCTGAGGAGGATGGACCCGCCAAAATGCCCCAGGAGCTCGTAGGCGAGGCGGTGTTTCTGCAGCACCTCTTCATCTAGCAGATCGGCCTTGTTCAGGACGAGGATGATCGTCGCACCCAGATGGTTATGCAAAAATTGCGCGATCTGTCGATCCTCGTAGGAGGGTGGTTGAGAGATGTCGACCATGAACAGGACAACGTCCGCGTCCGCCAGCGCCTCCTTTGCCTCGCGCACCATATATTCGCCGAGCTTGGTGTGGGGTTCGTGGATGCCAGGCGTGTCCACGAAAACCACCTGCGCTTCAGGTCGAGTCAGGATGCCCAACAAGCGAGTGCGGGTGGTCTGTGGCTTGGGGGAGACTGGGGCGAGTCGGTAATCGAGCCAGGCATTCAGCAGGGTCGACTTACCGACGTTTGGCTTGCCGGCCAACACGACATAACCGCTGCGATGATCGGGCGAAAGCTCCTGATCCAAGAACTGCTCTGCATCAGACATGTGTCAGCTCCCATCTCGGCTAGCCAGTGATCTTGAAGGGGCTAAAGTCCGTGTCATAGTCGTAGTAGTCTTCCCGTTCCACGCGCTTGAGGCCGTTCACCACCCGATACGTGACAGGCGTAAGGATCGCCTCAATGCCGCACTTGAAAAGATAGTTCGAGATGAGCACCGAGAGCAAAAGCCCGCCGGGCAGCAGGCCATAAAAAGCAGCAAAGACAAACAAAAGAGTGTCAACGCCTTGCCCGACCAGGGTGCTTGTAATGGTACGCGCCCACAGCCACC
>CAYQDH010000134.1:0-2996 GCA_964416075.1 uncultured Anaerolineales bacterium
CCCATCCCCCTCCCCTCCCCCTGCCCAGTACATGGCGAGGAGCGACAAGGGTGACAGCATGAGCCATTCTGGCAAAGCCCGGCCATCGTTGACGGAGGCGCCCAATGGGCCTATGATAAGATCGAGATCGTCAATCCCGATCTATAAAGCCGGCGCGATGTCCATGCCCCTCCTGAGCACCAAACTCCATATCCCCCCCGCCCGGCCCGGCCTGGTGGCGCGCCCGCGCTTGATGGAACGCCTGGACGTGGGCCTGTGCGGCAAGCTGACGCTCATCTCTGCCCCGGCCGGCTTTGGCAAGACCACCCTCTTGAGCGCATGGATCGAGCGGCGAATGAGCGCAGCCGCGGGCGAGCCAGCGGTGGCCTGGCTCTCGCTGGATGAGCAGGATAACGACCCGGCGCGCTTTTTGGCCTACCTGGTCGCCGCCCTGCAGGCCTTGCGCGCGGGCCTGGGGGAAGCAGCCCTGGCGGCGCTGCAGGCGCCGCAGCCTCCGCCGTCCGGCGCGATGCTGACCATCCTGATCAACGAGGTCGCCGCGCTCCCGGCCCCGCGCGATAGCGGGGAGCGCCCCTATATCCTGGTCCTTGACGATTACCACCTCATCACGACCCAAGCGATCCACGACGGGCTGGCCTTCTTGCTCGACCATTTGCCACCCAACCTGCACCTGGTCATCGCCACTCGCGCCGACCCGCCCCTGCCTGTGGCGCGGCTGCGCGGGCAGGGCCAGTTGGCTGAGCTGCGCCAAGCCGACCTGCGCTTCAGCACCGACGAGGCGGCCGCCTTCCTCAACACCAGGTTGGGCCTGCACCTGGCGGCCGAGGAGATCGCCGCCCTCCAAGCCCGCACCGAGGGCTGGATCGCCGGCTTGCAGATGGCCTCCCTGGTCCTGCAGGGGCAGCCGCGCCACGGACGGCAAGATGCGTCGGGTTTCATCCACGCCCTAACCGGCAGCGACCGCTATATCCTGGATTACCTGGTGGAAGAGGTGTTGCAGCGCCAAGCGGAGAGCGTGCAGGCCTTTCTGCTGCAGACCTGCATCCTGGATCGCCTGAGCGGCCCCTTGTGCGACGCCATCTTGCAGGACCGGGAGCCCGCGGACCGTTTGGTGGGACCGGAGGCACGCCCACCCGCTGGCTCGCAAGGCGTGCTGGATTACCTGGAGCGCAACAACCTCTTTGTCGTGCCCCTGGACCACGAGAGGCGCTGGTATCGCTACTATCGTCTCTTCGCCGACCTGTTGCGCCAGCGCTTGCAGCGGGCCCACCCTGGCCTGGAGCCCATGCTGCACGGGCTAGCCAGCGCCTGGTGCGAGCGCAACGGCTTGCTGGGGGAGGCGATCGACCACGCCCTGGCGGCAAAGGATTGGGAGCGGGCCACGCGCCTGGTGGAGCAGGCCGCCGAGGCGACCCTGATGCGCAGCGAGGTGGCCACGCTCCTCGGCTGGGTGGATGCCCTGCCCGACGAGGCGGTGCGCGCGCGGCCGACCTTGTGCGTCTACCAGGCCTGGGCGCTCCTGCTGGCCGGTCGCCCCCTGAACGCCGTGGAATCCCTCCTGGGTGAGGCGGCCCGCGGAGACGCAGCGCACCAGGCGGCCCCTGTGCGCGCCCTGCTGGCCCTCTACAGCGACGAGATGCCCCGCGCGGTGGAGCTGGCCCGGCAGGCCTTGGAGCAGCTGCCGGAGGATAGCCTCTTCCTGCGCAACCTGGCCACCTGGGTCCTGGGCCTCTCTCATGTGCTGCAGGGCGACCTCGACTCAGGCGCGCATACGCTAGACCAGGTGGCCGCGACCAGCCACAGGTCCGGCGACGTGATGATGGCGGTGATGGTGCTGTGCCACATCGCCGAGCTGCGTATGAGCCAGGGCAAGCTGTACCAGGCCAGGGACACCTACCATCAGGCCCTGGAATGGGCTGCCGACGAGCAGGCGCGCCCCTTGCCCATCGCCAGCGCGGCGCTGTGGGGGCTGGGCGAGCTATCTTACCAGTGGAACGACCTGGCCGCCGCGGCGCGCTATCTCACCCAGGGCCTGGAGCTGGCCGCGGGATGGGGCGAGGTGGGGGCCATGGATGGCTATCTCTCCCTGGCCCATGTCAGGCAGGCCGAGGGGGATCCGGAGGGCGCCCAGGAAGCGCTGAACAGGGCGCGGCGCGTGGCGCTCAGGACCGATCTGACCGATTCGGACGACGTGCTGGTAGCCGCGCAGCAGGCACAGCTCTGGCTGGCGCGGGGCGACCTGGCCGCCGCCGTCCGTTGGCTCGAGGAGCGGGGGTTGACGGTGGAGACAGCCCTGGCCGAGCTACGGACGAGGGTCGGCGATAGCTTTTACCGCAGCCGGCGCCGGCGCACCGTGGAATATGCCACGTTGGCGCGGGCGCTGCTGGCCCAGGGCCGCCCGGCCGAGGCGCTGGCGGTGCTCGAGCCACTGCTGGCGATCGCGGAGCGCTGGGGCATGAGCGAGCGGGTGATCCGCTTCCAGGTGCTCGCCGCGCTCGCCTTTTACGCGCAGGATGACCTGGCGCGGGCGCTGGCCGCCCTGGAGCGCGCCCTGGCGCTCGCCGAGCCGGGGGGCTATGTGCGCCTGTTCCTGGACGAGGGCCAGCCGATGGCCAGGCTGCTCTACCGCGCCGCCGAGCGCGGCATAGCCCCCGCCTACACGGGCCGCCTGCTGGCGGCCTTCCCCACCACCGAGCCGCTGCCCGCCCCATCACAGGCGCAGCTGGTGGAGCCCTTGAGCGAGCGAGAGTTGGATGTGCTGCGCCTCATCGCCGAGGGGCTCTCCAACCAGGAGATCGCTCAACGGCTGTTCATCTCCCTGCGCACCGTCAAATGGCACAGCGGCAATATCTATGGCAAGCTGGGCGTCCAGAGCCGCACGCAGGCGGTGGCCAAGGCCCGCTCGATGGGCCTCCTCCCCCACTCGCCTCCGTCATCCTGAGCCCGCCCTATCGCCCACCTGTCATCCTGAGCCCGCCTTCCGGGCGAAGGATCTC
>CAYQDH010000134.1:3096-6436 GCA_964416075.1 uncultured Anaerolineales bacterium
ACTACAAACGGGGACTACGGCAGTGCGCACCAGCACGTTATATTCAGGGCCAACACGATCGCGGCCATGCGAGAAAGAAGAAGAGAATGAGCGAGAGAACCCTGCAGGATGTCGCGACGACCGAGTATATTCTGCCCTTGGCCGATCCGCGGGCCACGCTGGAGACCGTGGGCGGCAAGGGGGCCTCGCTGGCCCGGCTGGCGGCCGCCGGGCTGCCGGTGCCGGATGGCTTTCACATCACCACGGCGGCCTACCGCCGCTTTGTCGCCGAGAACGACCTGCAACCGGGCATCCTGAGCGCGTTGGAGGGGGTGGACGCGGCTCGCCCCGAGACGTTGGAGGCGGCCTCGGCGAGCATCGGCGAGTTGTTCGCCGCGGCGCAAGTGCCGCCGGACATCGCCGCGGCCATCGCCACCGCGTACGCCGCACTATCCGGCAGGGATCCCATCGTCGCGGTGCGCTCGTCGGCCACGGCCGAGGACCTGCCGGAGGCCAGCTTCGCCGGGCAGCAGGAGACCTATCTCAACCTGCAGGGCTATGACCAGGTGCTGCGGGCGGTGGTGCGCTGCTGGGCCAGCCTGTGGACGGCGCGGGCCATCGGCTACCGGGCCAGGCAGATAGGGGCGTATGGCCCAGGCGTAGGGGCGTATGGCGATACGCCCCAACACGAGGGCCTGAGCCTGGCGGTGGTGGTGCAGGCCCTGGTGCCGGCGGAGGCGGCGGGGGTCTTGTTCACGGCCAACCCCGTCAGCGGGCGCCGCGACCAGGCCATGATCAGCGCTGCCTGGGGACTGGGCGAGGCGGTCGTGGGCGGGCTGGTGACGCCCGACTATCTCACCGTGGACAAGGCCAACGGCGCGGTGCTGGAGCGGCAAACGGCCGACAAAGAGGTGATGACCGCGCGCGTCGACGGCGGCGTGGAGCAGCGGCCGGTGCCCGAGGCCCTGCGGCGCGCTCCCGTGCTCGACGACGGCGCCGCCGCCGCGCTGACCCGGCTGGGCGTGCAGATCGAGACCCTCTACGCCGGGCCCATGGATATCGAGTGGGCGCTGGCGGATGGGGCGTTCGCCATCCTGCAGGCGCGGCCCATCACGGCGCTACCGGAAGAGCATGTGCCCGAATCCGAGCCACTGCCCCCCACCGAGTGGAAGCTCCCACGGGGCGCAACCATGGCCATGCGCAACAACATTGTCGAGCTCATGGCCGAGCCGCTGACCCCGTTATTCGGCACGCTGGGGCTGGCGGCCATCAACACCAGCATGGGGCGGCTGCTGAGTGGTTTCTTTGGCAGGTCGGGGCTCATGCCGGAGAGGCTGATCATCACGGTCAACGAGTATGCGTTCTACAATGGTTCGCTCTCTCTTGGGCAGATGGCGCGGATCTTGCTGGGCAGCGTGGGGATTATGAAGCGCATGCTCAGCGGTGCGGTAGAGCGCTGGACGGACGCGGGACGCCCGCGCTACGCCGCCGTTGTGGAGCGTTGGCAGGCCAGCCCCTGGCGCGACCTCTCGGCCAGCGGAATTCTGGGCGCCGTGCGCGAGCTCTCTGAGGCATCGATCGACGCCTACGGGGCATTGCTTTCGGGTGTCATTCCGGCAGCCTGGATCAGCGAGGGGCTGTTTACCCTCATTTACAACACACTGATCAAACGACGCGATGATCCGCCCGCCCCCACCTATCTGCTGGGCTTGGATAGCATCCCCATCTCGGCGGAAAAGTCGCTGTACGACCTGGCCGAGTGGACCCGCACCCACGATGGGCTGGCGGCGTACCTGTCGGGCACGCCAGCAGTCCAGATCGCCGCCCAAGGCGATCAGACGCCACCGGGCATCGACGAGGATGATTGGCACGAGTGGCAGAACCGCTTCCAGGCGCACCTGCAACACTATGGCCACACCATCTACAATCTCGATTTCAGCAACGCGGTGCCGGCCGATGATCCGACGCCAAGCTTGGAAGCCTTTAAGCTGTTCCTGAGCGGGCAGGGCGCCAACCCACACACGCGCCAGCGGGCCGCCGCCGAGCAACGAGACCGGGCGACGCAAGCGGCACAGAACCGGTTGGGGGGTCTACGCCGAAGGCTGTTCCTCAAGCTCCTCACCACCGCGCGCAGGTATGCCCCACTGCGCGAAGATGGCCTGGCCGACGTCGGCTTGGCCTACCCCACGCTGCGCCAAATGCTCCGTGAGGTGGGCCGCCGCTTTGCGGAGGGAGCCATGGTCGAGGAGCGCGACGACATCTTTTGGCTAACCCAGGACGAGGTCGAACAGGCCGCGTCGCGGCTGGATCGAGGAGAGGATCTCAATCACCTGAGCACGGCCGTCCTGCAGCGCAAGGCGATCTGGCGCGCCGCCAGGCGGGTCAGCCCACCCCTGGTGCTGCCTCAGATCAGGTTCTTGGGGATAGACGTCGGAGAACGCAAAAAAGGCCGTCGCGTAAGTGGCGATACGCTCAAGGGCGTCGCCGCCAGTCCAGGCTCGGTGAAAGCCACGGCGCGCGTACTGCACGGCCCAGACGATTTTCGCCTGATGAGACCCGGCGACGTGCTGGTGGCCGCGATCACCACGCCCGCCTGGACGCCGCTCTTTGCCATGGCCTCGGCCGTGGTCACCGATATCGGCGGGCCGCTCTCTCACGGCTCCATCGTGGCCCGCGAGTATGGCATCCCGGCGGTGATGGGCACGGGGGTAGCCACCCGGCGCATCGTGAGTGGACAAACGATCACGGTAGATGGCAGCGCCGGCACGGTGTTGCTGCACAAAGCAGAGATCGCGCAGACACCGCCCGCCGGAACTGAGTGGACGCTGCCCAACCCCAAAGGCCAGTACATGCGCGGCAGCGTGGTGGATTTCATGCCCAACCCAGTCAGCCCGCTCTTCGCCACCCTGGGGATACCGACGATCGTCCGTGTGGGCATCGACGAGGTGCTGGGGCGCCTGATCCGCTCCAAGCCGCAGCTGCCGGATTATATCCTGACCATCAACGAGTATGCCTACATGGGCGCCTCGTTCACGCCGCGCCAGTGGTGGTGGATCCTCTCGCGCATGCTGCCGGCCTTCCCGCGCATCGTGCGCCAGGCCCTGCCCCTCTGGCGAGACGTGATACGCCCGCGCTACGTAGAGATGGTCGCTCGCTGGCAAGATCTGCCCCCGGAAGCGATGTCCACGGCCGACTTGTGGGCCGCGATCCGGGAGCTCAACGATGCGGCGATGGTGCACCTCGCCGAGTTTCCCGATTTGCAGTGGCTGAATCTATGGCATACCCGCGTCACCGACGCCGGCCTTGCCCATCTGGCCAAGGCCAAGGTACTGAAGTATCTCGACTTGACCGCCACGAAAGT
>CAYQDH010000134.1:6446-11610 GCA_964416075.1 uncultured Anaerolineales bacterium
CGGAGATGCTCTTCACCCGCGTGTACGACAAGATGGTGCGGCGCAAGGGCGGTCCCGCCGCGCCCACCTTCCTGATGGGCTACGACAGCACGCCCATCCTCGCCGAAAAGTCGCTCTACGACCTGGCCGAGTGGGTGCGCGAGCGCCCCGAGCTGGCCGCCCACCTGCTCAGCACCCCCTCCGCCGACCTGGCCATTCATTCTTCTCCCCTCTCTCCATCTGTCTCTTCTCCGTGCCCTCCGTGCACCCTCCGCGATCCGCGGTTCGCAGCGAACCGGCGTGATTCCTCTTCTCCCCCGCTCCCCGTCTCCCAACTCCCTGACTGGCCCGAGTTCCAGGCCCGCCTGCAAGCGCACCTGCGCGCCTACGGCCACATCGTCTACGAGCTGGATTTCGCCAGGCCGCTGCCGCTGGACGACCCCGCGCCGATGCTGGAGACGATCAAGATGTACCTGCGCGGCGGGGGCGCCAACCCGCACGAGCGCCAGGGCGCGGCGGAGGCGAGGCGCATCCACGCTGTGGAGGAGATGCTCGCCCGGCTGAGGGGCCTGCGCCGCTGGGCCTTCCGCAAGACCTTGGGGATGGGCCAGGCCATGGCCCAGGTGCGCGAGAACGCCCTGGCCGACATCGGCCTGGGCTATCCCACGCTGCGCCGGATGTTTCGCGAGCTGGGCGGACGTTTTGCCCGAGCGGGGGCCATCGCCCGCGCCGAGGACATCTATTGGCTGCAATTGGACGAGGTGCAGGAGCTCGTGGCGGAGCTCGCGCAGGCCGCCGACGACGGGGAAACGCGATATGGATATCGCGGCTACGAGGCAGGGGCGCCGGACGGAGAGCGCGGATACGGCGGGGCCAAGCAGGTCTTGGCCGAGCGCGTCGCGCAGCGCCGGGCCAGGCACGAGGCGATGAAGAGGGTGATCCCGCCGCCGATGCTGCCGCCGAACAAAAAATACATGGGCTTTGACATGGGCTACTTTATCCCCGCAACGGAGGAGAGCCAGCGCGGCGGGGTGCTCAAGGGGATCGCCGCGAGCGCCGGCGTGGTCACGGCGCCAGCCTGCGTGCTGCATGGCCCCGAGGATTTTGGGCAGATGCGGCCGGGCGATGTGCTGGTGGCGGGCGCCACCACGCCCGCCTGGACGCCGCTCTTTGCCATGGCCTCGGCCGTGGTCACCGATATCGGCGGGCCGCTCTCTCACGGCTCCATCGTGGCCCGCGAGTATGGCATCCCGGCGGTGATGGGCACAGGGGTGGCCACCCGGCGCATCGTGAGCGGGCAGGTGATCACCGTCGATGGCGGCGCAGGGATAGTGAATCTGTCGCCCAAGTAAAGGGGGATTTTACACCGATGAACGCCGATATGGGAAGGATGAACACCGATAAGAGTAGATAAAGGGTCTCACGAGTCTTATCGGTGTTCATCCTCTGCCATCTGTGTTCATCAGTGGGCCTTCTCTGCCGCGCTCGAAAACGTCATGATTAGCGCCCCATGGCGCGGGGCGCCATTTGGGACCGAATGACAGTCCTGTAGCGCAAGTTTTTCCTAACTTGCGGCCTATGTCATGATTAGCGCCCCGGGAAGGGGGTGTGCGATGCAAGGCAACAAGCGCATGAACCTGGCCATCCTGTTCTTCGCCCTAATGGTGGTGATGCTGGGGTTCGGCATGGTGATGCCCATCTTTCCCTTTTTGCTCGACCGCATGGGGGGCAGCGGCGACGACCTGGGGCTGCTGATCGCGCTCTACGCCGTGATGCAGCTGCTGTGTGCGCCGCTGTGGGGCAGCCTCTCCGACCGCGTGGGACGCAAGCCCATCCTGATCGTCAGCATGGTGGGCAACGGGCTGACCCTGCTGCTGCTCGGGCTATCCACCCAGATGTGGATGTTGTTCGTGGCCAGGACGCTCTCGGGGCTGCTCTCGTCGGCAACCATGCCCGCGGCGCTGGCCACCATCGGCGACAATACGGCGGAGCGCGACCGTGGCGGCGGGATCGGGCAGTTGGGCGCGGCGTCGGGGGTGGGGATCATCCTCGGGCCGGCGCTGGGCGGCCTGCTGGCGGGCGATTCGCTCACGACGCCGTTCTTCGTCGCCGCGGGGCTCTCGCTCGTCTCGCTATTGCTCATCGCCTGGCTGCTACCGGAATCGCTCCCCGAAGCCTCGCGCCAGGGAGAGGGCGGCCTGCGCCTGTTCAGCGCCCGCGAGCTGTGGCGCGCGATGCACGGCCCACTGGGCACCCTGCTCGTGCTGGCCTTCCTGGCCAGCTTTGGCTCGATCAACTTCCAGGCCATCTTTGGCCTCTACGCCAAAGTGAGGTTCGACTATGGCCCCGAGCGGGTGGGGGTGATCCTCACCGTCGTGGCCCTGGTGGGCGCCCTGCTGCAGGGCCTGCTCAGCGGGCCGCTCACCAGGCGCTGGGGCGAGGTCGCTCTGATCAAGGTCTTTCTACTGAGCAACGCCATCGGTTTCCTGGTGCTGCTGACGGCCAACACCTACGCCACGGTGTTGCTCACCACGGGCCTGTACACGCTGTCGCACACCTTGCTGCGCCCGGCGCTGCAGGCGCTCACCTCGCGGCGCGCGCCGGCCGGGCAGGGCGCGGCGATGGGGTTGAACGGCTCGTTCATGAGCCTGGGGCAGATCGCCGGGCCCCTGTGGGCGGGCTACGCTTTCGACCGCCACGTGAGCTACCCCTACCTCAGCGGCGCCGCGATCATGTTCGTGGGGTTTCTGGTGAGCCTCATCTGGCTGCCGCGGCAGCCGGGCGCTGGCGCCGATAGCCATATCGGCAAACTCAGCGAGCGCAATCTGCTGTAACGCCCTGTAGACGGTCAAGATAGGCATCCAGCTCCTCCAGGTGTGCAGTCAGGTTCTCGGCGACGATCAGGTCCTCCCAGGCGGGATGCTCCGCCACACTCCCTTGGGCGATCCTGGTCTCCAAATCTGGCAACGAATTCGCTCCATAGGGAGCCAGAATCTCCAGGGTTAGCTGCAGCGCCTGGCGTTTTTGCTTGCGCACGAAGCTGATCAGCGCCTGCCGTGATAGCTCGCTCTCGCTCAAACCGAGCGACGAGGCGATCCTGGATGCCGTTGCCGTCACACTGATCTCTGCCATAGCCACCTCCACTCTAGCTGTGACCGCTTCTGTGATTATGCTTCAGTGCAGACGCAGCGCCAATGGAACGGAAAGGAACGCTTCCTTGCCTATAGACGCTCCCTGCGGTAGACTCGGGCTGCTGCAAGAGGGTGCGCAGGGGCAGCATTGGGCGCCGCATAGCGACCGGGGCGGGCAAGATGCCCTCTGTGCAGAAGAGGCAAGCCGGAGGCTCGCCGTACATTTGGAGTAGGACATTACCATGAAGACACAAGCTTTTCCCTACGCGAGGATCTCCGCTGGCACGTATGAGATCGGCGAATTCGACTGCGCCTCGATCTTTCTGCTCATCGGCGACGAGAGGGCCATGCTCATCGATACGGGCGTGGGCATCGGCGATCTGAAGGGTTTCATCCACAAGCTGACGGACAAGCCCCTGGTGGTGTGCTACACGCACAACCACGTCGACCATGTGGGCGGCGCGGGCGCTTTCGACAACGCCCACATTCACACCAAGGATATGGCGGCCTTTTCCACCGGCGGCGCTATAGGCTTGAGCGTGGAGGGTCGCATCGGGTACATCCAGTGGATCGCCGAGCGGGAAAAGGGCCATTATCCCTACGACCTGAGCGTCGATGTGACCGAATGGGGCCCCCAGCCGCCCCTGTATCCCCTGGAGGATGGCCAGGTCATCGACCTGGGCAACCGCCCCGTCACCGTGTATGCCTGCCCCGGCCACACCGCCGGATCGGTCTGTTTCCTGGATGAGCACTCCCGCAGGTTATTCCTGGGCGATGCCTGCAACTGCAACCTGGGCCTGGGCGGGGGCGCGCCGGGCACGCCCAACTTTACCTCCATCGAAAAAGCATTGTCCCACCTCAAGCGGCTGTACAGCCTGCGTGAGCGCTACGATGCCTACTATAACGGGCATTACGACTATCGCCGCTTGGGCAAGCCCCTGGGCGAGGATGCCCTGCCCGACGCCATCACCGCCTGCGAACAGATCGTCGCCGGCACGGCGCAGGTGGAGGTCAAGGCGGCGCGCTTGCCGGGCGCCCCCGTACGCAGCATCGCCACGGTGGGCCGTACGATGGTTTCGTTCAACCCCGACGGCATCCGCGAGCCGTGATCCAGCCCCCCTGCGGCAGGGTTACGACGTCCGGCCCACTCGGTGGCCTGCACGGACAACCGTCATCAGATAACGCGTCGCATCTACCTATCCAAGAGGAGGAGGCTCGCAGACCATGAAATGCCCACATAGTAGCCCAGTGGACCTGGGGATCGATCTGTCTCAGCCGATGGACCATGATACGTATCACCGGTACTGGGAAGCGATGGGCAAGATCGAGATTCGCCTGGTCGCTAAATTGGGCGAGTGCAAGCACAACCTGGGCGAGGTCCACTATTACGAGAATCCCTACAAGAGGCCCGAAGGGGTCTGTTTCGCCCTGCTGCATGTCCTGGACCTCTATACCTGGCGGGTGGCCATGGGATTCCCATCCTGGAATGAGCAGGATCCCAGGGTTCATCGCATTCATTGTCCGGATCATACGGGGACGATCTGGGAGATGAGACGAGTATCGGTAGAAGAATCTCCCCAGGGATAAGTGAGGGCTGACTGTGAGCAGATTCTACATTCTGGATGTCTTTGCCGAGCGTAGATACGCGGGCAACCAACTGGCCGTCTTTCGCGGCGCGGGCGGGCTTCCCAGCGAGGAGATGCAGGCCCTGGCGAGGGAGATCAACTTTTCCGAGACGACGTTCATCCTCTCGGACGAGCCGAGCAACGGCGGTTACGACGTGCGCATCTTTACGCCCAAAGAGGAGATACCCTTTGCTGGGCATCCTACGCTGGGCACGGCGCACGTCATCCGCCAGGAGATCCTGCAACGCCGGGCTGACGAGGTGACGCTCAACCTGAAGGTGGGGCCGGTCCCCGTGACCCTAAGCCCGGATGGCTACGCCTGGATGCGGCAGATCCAGCCGGCCTTCGGCCCGCAGCACGAGCCAGGGGTCCTGGCTGGCATCCTGGGCCTGGAGGTGTCCCAGGTGGACGAGCGCTTCCCCGTGGAAG
>CAYQDH010000135.1:0-7129 GCA_964416075.1 uncultured Anaerolineales bacterium
AGGGGTGGCATTCTGTGTGCCCAAATCGTCCAGGATCAACATCTCGACGTTTCGTACTTGGTCGAAACGCTCATCGTACTTCACCGGGCTATCCGGCGCATAGGATGCCCTGAGGTAGTCCAACAAGTCGGGCACGACCACAAAGAGGACCGGGAGTTGCCGCTCCACCCGGCGGTTGGCGATCGCAGCAGCAAGATGGGTCTTGCCGCAGCCGTAGGCGCCCACAAAGATGAGCCAGCCTAACGGATGATCGGCAAACTCGCGCGAAGTAGTCAGGGCATCGTGCAATGACATTGCGATCTCGGGGACGCCAGAACCATCGGTCTGGAACGTATCAAACGTCATATGATCGAGATGCTGCATATTGCCGGCCTGCCGGAGCCGCGCGAGTCGCTTTTGCTGGATTTCGTAGCGCTTACAGGAGCAGGGCACTGCCTTGCCGAACTGAGGATGGGTGATCGGAACATCCATCCGCACGAACCCCACCCCTTTACAGATGGGACATACTTGTTGCTCTGGCTCGGTCTTTTCGTCGTGTTTATCCATTAGGGAACCGATCTACATCACCTAGTCGGCGCTTGAACGCCGCATCCTTTTCTGCTGCAAGGGTTCGCCATCATCTTTGCCATCACGGGCCCAGCGTTCCAGGATGCTGGCGATATATCGCCAACGACGCACATTATGCTGCACAGCGATCCTGAATGCATCTCTGATCCAGAATTCCGGATAGTTGCGCTCGGCTTCCGCCAGCTCTTCAGCTAAGAGAGGTTGCAGCAGCCCTATATTCTGCTCGTAAAGATCAAAGATGGTGGGCTGCTCCTTGTCAATGTGTGGCTCGCGCACCCGGCCCACCGTCTCCAAAATCAGGTCGCCGCGCCTGACCTGCTCGATAGCCTTGCGTCCCTGGGGAGTATTAACAAAGAGATAGTCTGTTTCGCCGGCGGCGTTGTCGATGGTCAGGCGCATGACGGTCCCTCGCTCCACGGCTCGCTCGATGGCTTCGTGGAGCACCGCCAAGGGGTCACCACCTGGAGGGCAGGACAACGCCGAAAGCAGGGGCCCCTCTGCTTCCAGCTCGGCCAGGGTGAGATAGCGTGGGTAACCGCGCTGGCGGTTCAGTGACCAAAACAGGTACAGCGTCAACTTTAGTTCTGCCAGGTCATCTATGGCGACCAGCAGGTCGGCGAAGAAGAGGTCGGGTATCGGGGTAAAGCGGGTTTTGCCCCCGGGGAAACCAGAAAACGACTTCATAGCGGCCCCAGATCATCTCCACCCGGGATATCCTCAGGTTGGCGCGCATACAGATTGTCAAAACGAGTCAGGCTGGGATCGAATCGTAGCGAAATCGTCGCCGTGGGTCCATTGCGGTGCTTGGCCACGATGATATCGGCGATATTGGCTCTTTCGGAATCCTTTTCGTAGAGCTCTTCGCGATAGATAAACATGACCACATCGGCATCTTGCTCGATAGAACCACTCTCGCGCAAGTCCGACAGAATGGGCATCCTGTCGGAACGCGCTTCTACCGCGCGGGACAACTGCGACAGAGCCACGACGGGCACATTCAGCTCCCTGGCCAATGCCTTGAGCGAGCGCGAGATATACGATATTTCCTGTACCCGGTTCTCTGATCGCCGCTCTCCCGCCTGCATGAGTTGTAGATAATCGACGATGATCAGGTCGAGGTCATATTCCGCAGCGAGTCGCCGCGCCTTGGTACGAATCTCCATCGGCGAAGGGGAGGGCGTGTCATCTATGTAGATAGCGGTCTCGCCCAAGGTGCCGCTGACGCGGGTGAACTCGTCCCACTCCGAATCCTCGATCTGGCCGAGACGCAAGCGCTGAGAGTCGATTCCCGTCTGAGAGGCGATCATGCGCTGCACCAGTTGCTCAGCAGACATCTCCAACGTAAAGACGGCCACGACGGCGTTGTACTTGAGCGCGGCATTGCAGGCCATCGTCATCGCCAGGCTGGTCTTGCCAACACCTGGACGTGCCGCGACGATGATCAAGTCCGAAGGCTGCAGTCCTCCCAGAAGGCGATCCAGGTCGGTAAAGCCAGTCAAGACCCCCAGGCTCTCATCGGGATGCTCGACCAGGAACTCGACCCGGTTGTAGTAGTCCTTGATGACATCTCGGATGGGCACGAGGGCTTTGCTAATGCGACGTTGCGACACCTCGAACAGGATACGTTCGGCCTCATCGATGACCTCATCAACCTCATCGCGCTGCTCGTAAGCTAGCTGGGCAATCTGCCCTGATGCCGTGATGAGGTTGCGCATGACCGCCGCCCGCTCGACGATGTGCCCATAGTACTCTACGTGGACCGATGTAGGCACCATGTTAATCAGCGAGGTAAGATACGCGGGCCCGCCCACCAGGTCGAGCTTCTCTCTGCGCTGCAATTCGTCTACCACAGTGATAAAGTCGCCAGGTAGGCGCCGTTCGTGCAGATCGAGAATGGCACCGTAGATCGTGGCGTGAGCTTCGCGAGCAAAGTCTTGTGGTTTGAGGAAGCTTCCCACCTTAATGATGGCGTCCGGATCGATCAGCAAGCTGCCGAGAACCGATTGCTCGGCCTCTGTGTTTTGTGGAGGCAGGCGATCAGCACACATTGATTGGCTAATCCCCCAAATCGTCAAGGTTCAAGGTATCCACGAAATTCCGAAAGACGTCCAGCTCCTCTTCGCCAGCAAGGTTGGCACGTATCTCGGGCGAGGGAACGATACCTGCCTTGGCAATCACACTCTCGTCACAATAGATAGGCACCGATACGCGGACCGCAAGAGCGATTGCATCGCTGGGACGAGAATCGACCAACTGTACTTCGCCATTGTGCTCTACGGCAATACGGGCGAAGAACGTGCTGTCGCTCAGGTCGTTCACCAGCACATAACGGACTGTACCGCCCAGGTCTTTGATCACGTTAGCCAGCAGATCGTGAGTCAAGGGTCGGGGAATCGCGGCCCCCTGTAACCGAGTAGCGATGGCATCCGACTCGTGGATACCAATCCATATGGGCAGGTAATGCTCACCCGCCATCTCCTTGAGCAGTACAACACGGTGCCGCGAAAGCAGGCTATACAGTACCGAATGCAGAGTCATCTCAATCACCGAGGCTACCCCCTCTCAGGTCCAGCGCCCTTCCACCGACATTATAGCACAACCCGAGCAAAAAGCGTATCCGTCTGCCCCAGGGCTTTAGCAAAGTCGCTGCGCCTGTGAAATTAGATGCAAACAACAGGGTTTGGCTATAGTGCGCGGGGATCCTTCCCTTCGGTCAGGATGACAGGATGGCGACAATGCCAGAGCCCTGCCTTCTGCCCCATACCCGGTTGACCAAGAACCGCTTTGACGAAACCGCTCGTTGGCGGTACAATGTCCCGGTTATGTAGGGATCAGGGCGTGCCCAGCACCCCCAGCCTGAGCCGTGACGGTAAGAGCAGCATGTTTGATTCGCTTTCCCAGAGAATTCAAGAGACATTCCGCAAGTTGTCGGCCAAGGGACACCTCTCGGAATCCGATGTTTCGGAGACGCTCCGCGAAGTGCGCATGGCCTTGTTGGAGGCGGATGTCAACTTTCGCGTGGTAAAGGATTTCACCAAGCGGGTGGGAGAGCGTGCCGTAGGCGCCGAGGTGTCCAAGTCACTGACTCCTGCCCAGGCCGTCATCAAGATCGTGAACGAGGAGTTGATTGCCCTTCTGGGAGAGCCGGTGCGGCTGGATCTGGGCGGTCAGCCTCCGGTGGTACTGATGTTGGTGGGCTTGCAGGGCTCGGGCAAGACGACGATGGCCGCCAAGCTCGCGGCGCATCTGCGCAACTCGGGTCAGCGGCCACTGTTGGTCGCTGCAGATACGTATCGCCCTGCGGCCATCACCCAGTTGGAGACGCTCGGCCGCCAGATCAATATCCCCGTCCATAGCGAGGGGGATAAGGTCAGCCCCCCCGTCATCTGCGCCAACGCCGTCAAACGGGCCCAAAAAGAAGCCTTTACGGTGGTCCTGCTGGATACCGCAGGCCGCTTGCAGATCGATGAGCGTATGATGGCCGAGGTCGAGCAAATTCGCAAGGTCACCGGGCCGCGCGAAGTATTGCTCATCGTGGACGCGATGACTGGGCAAGAAGCAGTGAATGTGGCCGAGGCTTTTCATCAGCATGTGCCCCTCACCGGTCTGATCTTGACCAAGGTCGATGGCGATGCTCGCGGCGGCGCGGCACTCTCAATTCGTTCCGTCACCGGGATCCCGATCAAATTCATGGGTGTGGGTGAAAAGGTATCGGACCTGGAGCCCTTTTACCCCGATCGCCTGGCATCGCGCATTCTAGGCATGGGCGATGTGCTAACGCTCATCGAGCGAGCTGAAGCCTCCTTCTCGGAGGAAGAGGCGCGCAAGATGGAGGCCAAGCTTCGCACGGCCAGCTTTACCTTCGAGGATTTCATGGAGCAGTTGCGGACCATCAAGAAGATGGGGCCGCTTGGGGAGCTGCTGGGGATGATTCCCGGCCTGCAGCAGGTGAGCGCGCAACTACCCAGCGATGTCACCGAGAAGGGCCTGGCGGTCACAGAGGCGATCATCAATTCGATGACGCGCGAGGAGCGGCGCAATCCCAAAGTCATCAATGCCAGCCGCAAGCGTCGGATTGCCAATGGTAGTGGCACATCGGTGCAGCAGGTCAACCAGTTATTGCGCCAATTCATGCAAATGCAGACCATGATGAAGCAGATGCAGAGTGGAAAAGGTCGCGGGCTGATGAGCATGTTCCGTTAAATTGTTGCCTGGGCGTTCCTGATGTATAATCAGCGCCGCTTGTAAAAGCGCTGCGTAGAATTTAGAAGGTAGAAGGTGAAACACAAGGTATGGTCAAGATTCGACTTCGTCGCGTAGGAGCCAAGAAACAACCCAGCTATCGCATTGTGGTGACGGATGCGCGCACGCCCCGCGATGGCCGCTTTATTGAGAACGTGGGGAACTATAATCCCCGCACCGTACCCGAAACCGTCGTGGTGGATGAGCCGCGTGTGCTCTATTGGCTGGCCCAAGGGGCGCAGCCGACAGAAGCCGTGGCGCGTATGCTCAAGAACACCGGCATCCTGGACAAGGCCGCCGCCGCGCAGGCAGCCACAGCTGCGGATGCTACGGCCCCAGTCGAGGGAAGTCTCTAGCCTGGCCTAGCCGGTTCGGCCAGCTTGGCCTAGCTTAATAGAGGGTGAAAAGATGCGAGATCTCATTGAGTATATCGCCAAGTCACTCGTAGATAACCCTACAGCTGTCGAGGTCACCCAGGCGCGGGGTGCTCAGACAGTCATCATCAAGTTGCGAGTCGCTGACGAGGACAAGGGTTGGGTGATCGGGCGACGCGGACGCGTGGCTAACGCGATGCGTACGCTGTTGCGTGTTGCAGCTGCGACAAAAGGTGGGCGCCACGCGGTCCTCGAAATCGTGTAAACCCGTCGCAAGGTGGGATCTACGCGCCCATACCTTCAGAGCATGTGGGTAGCTCCACAACTATAGAGCAGGCGACGTCCTTTTTGGGGCCGTCGCCTTGTTTTCGTATATGGAGAATAGATGGTAGTGTCAACGGATCAAGATCAGGCCCTGAGTCGCGAATCGCCCCAAGAACAACCACCCGTGAGCTATCAATTGGTCGGGCGCGTCGTGGCGGTTCGAGGTCTCCACGGAGAGATGCGCGTGGATTTGACCGACCCTGAAGCCACGCAGTTCTTGCAGGCGGACGAGATATACATGGGAGAGGACCGTCTACGCCTCAAAGTGCGCCAAGCGCGGCTTTTCAAGAGACAAGGTTTGCTCCAGGTGGAAGGCGTCGATGATCGTGATGCCGCCGAGTTTTGGCGCGATGCCCAGATCTATGTGCCAGCCGGCGAGGTAGCGTCTCTGGACGAAGATGAGTATTATTACCGTCAAATTGTTGGCCTCGCGGTGTTTACTGAGGAAGGCGAGGAACTGGGGTGCGTCGTCGATGTATTGCCTACGGGTGCTAACGATGTCTATGTCGTAAAGGGCGCAGATGGCGAGATTCTGCTCCCCGCCATCAAAGAGGTCATCCTCCATGTTGACCTGGACCGGGGCACCCTGCTGGTCAGGCTCCTGGATGGTCTGCGCGATTGAGCTGTAGCGAGGAACTGACGAATGAGCCAGGATGCGGAAATGACACCTAGCAGCACCGATGTTGATGAGGGGCACCTAGTCGCCGAGGCCGGCCAGCGTGGTGGTCGGGCCTTTAGGGGTGCCGTGGATAGCGCTCGTGCAGTGACCGCTACGATGGACGATCAAGTGCGCTATTGGGTAGGCTTCAACCTCGTACCGCGCATCGGTCCCGTGCGGGTAAGTACCCTGCTCAAGCACTTTGGGTCTCTAGAGGCAGCGTGGAAGGCGGATCCTACTTCCCTGCGCGCGGCGGGGTTACCCCAGGATGCCTTGGAGCGCCTGCTTTATCAGCGGGCCCGCTTGGATCTGGGCGCCCAGATGGACAAGATCGCCGCCCAGGGTGTGGGTGTGCTCACCTGGCTCCATCCCGCGTACCCCCCTCTCCTGAAGAGCATCGCCCAACCGCCGCCTGTACTGTATGTGCGGGGGGAGATTGCTCCCACGGATCAGTTTGCTGTGGCGATCGTAGGCACGCGCCATGCCAGTGTCTATGGTAAAGAGGTGGCCCGCCGCCTGGCCACTGGACTGGCGCAAAATGGGGTTACCGTCGTCAGCGGACTGGCCCTGGGGATCGATGGCATCGCCCACAAGGCGGCCCTGGATGCCGGTGGGCGCACGCTGGGTGTGCTCGGTTGCGGCATTGACATCATCTATCCCGCAGAGCACCGCGAGTTGGCCCAGCGGATAACGACCTCGGGAGCTTTGATCTCAGACTATCCACTCGGCACCAGACCAGAGGCCGTGAATTTCCCGCCTCGCAATCGCATCATCAGCGGCCTGTCGCTTGGTACCTTGATCGTGGAGGCCAGCCTGCAGAGTGGTGCGCTGATCACCCATCGCTTCTCTCTAGAGCAGGGACGCGAGACCTTTGCTGTTCCCGGGAATATCTATAACCAGAATAGCACCGGTACCAACTCCCTCTTGCAGCGTGGAGAAGCCAAACTCGTGACCTGCGTCGAGG
>CAYQDH010000135.1:7139-11605 GCA_964416075.1 uncultured Anaerolineales bacterium
CCTCGTCACTCTCGAGGACATCCTCGAAGAGCTCAACCTCACCATGATCACCCAACAGAACGAGGTTGCCCAGGCCGTGCCTGAAACGCCCACAGAGCAGACCCTGCTGGCCTGTGTGAGTCACGAGCCGCTGCACATCGACGAGATTGTGCGCCAGTCGGGGTTGACCACGGCTACGGTCTCTAGCACTCTGTGCATGATGGAACTCAAAGGCCTAGTGCGACGCGTCGACAATACTAGTTATATTCTGGCCAGGTAAGTCCTAGGCGCCGGGTGCGAGAACACACGCGTCACGCCAAGATAATGGAGCCGCAACAGATGGATTGGACATTCAGCGGAGCAACCGATCTGAACGAGGTCTATGTGACGATCCTGGCCGGGGGCAGTGGCACCCGTTTGTGGCCCTACAGCCGCAAAAAACAGCCCAAGCAACTACTCAGTCTGGCGGGGCAAATGTCGCTCCTGCAGCAAACGGTGGATCGCGTGCGCCCTCTTGTGCCGCCAGAGCGCATCCACATTCTCACCGGACCCGACCACGCAGCTATGATCGCCGACCAGTTGCCCGATCTGCCACCTGAGAATATCCAGATCGAGCCCGCGCCAGCGGGTACGGCGCCTTGCCTGGGCCTGGCAGCCATGAGATTGCGCCGCATGACCGACGCCGACGATGCGGTGATGATCTCTCTACATGCCGACCACGTGGTACGCGAGGAGGAACGTTTCCGCCAAGCCCTCATCACAGCGGTGGCGGCCGCGCGGCGCGACTACATGGTGACCATCGGCATCGTACCGAACTATCCAGAGACAGGCTTTGGCTATATCGAGCGCGGCGACCTCCTGGGGCAGCGTGACGAGCAGCCTGTCTATCGTGTGGCTCGCTTTACCGAAAAGCCTCACCTGGAGCTGGCGCGCGATTTTGTGGCCAGTGGCCGCTTCTATTGGAATACCGGCTATTTTACCTGGACCTTGGATCGCATCCTGGGCGAATTCCTGCGCCTACAGCCGCTGATGTTCGCCCAGCTTAAGGATGTGGCCGATGCGCTGGAGACGGCCGAGGGCGTTCAGGCCGCCAGTTGCCTCTGGGCACAGATCCAGCCGACGACAATCGACGTGGGCATCATGGAGCAGGCGCGTGATGTCGCCGTGTTACCATGTGACCTGGGCTGGAGCGATGTAGGCAGTTGGGCAGCGCTCTTTGAAATCCTGGTCCGCGACGGCGCCAGCAACGTGATGATGGGCGACGTGCAACACGTTGGCTTGGATACCACCAATTCTCTGGTGTATGGTAGAGACAAGCTGGTGGCCACCATAGGCTTGCACAATATGATTATCGTGGATACAGGTGATGCGTTGCTGGTCCTTCCCAAAGATCGCGCCCAGGATGTGGGGGCTTTGGTCAAGGAACTCCGCGCTCGTGGCCTGGATCGATATCTCTAGAACAAGCACTATCACAGTAGGAGGTAACATGCCCGTCAAGATCGCATCGTTGGATAGCATCCCTGTGCAGAACATGCCCGGACGCGATGTCCAGTGGCTGGTTACACCAAACAACCTAGGCACGGCCAATGTAGCAGTCGTTTGGCTACGAGCCCCCGTGGGCGCCGTCGTCCGGCCCATGCATGGCCATCGTGACACGGAAGAGGTGTTTGTTGTTCTGGAGGGTGAGGGCGAGGCCTTGGTGGATGGGGAGACGAGCCCATTCAAAAAGGGCGACGCCGTCTTTTTCCCCGCCAACTCCAAGCACATGATTCGCAACACTGGCTCCGGTACCCTGGTGGGGCTGGGCATTTTCTCTCCACCCACCACAGCGGCGTCCTATTTGATATTCGATAACGAAGGCTGGTAAGGAGGGGCTCTTGCAAGCTGAGATTGTCGCTATCGGCACCGAACTGTTGCTCGGCCATATCATCGACACCAATTCGTCCTGGATTGCCCGACAGCTAACGACGATTGGGCTGAACCTATACTACACAACCACCGTGGGCGACAACGAGGCGCGCATCGTCGAGGTGCTGCGCAACGCCATCAGGCGCTCCGATGTAGTTATCACCACCGGCGGACTGGGACCCACGGTAGATGACAAGACGCGTGAAGCGGTAGCTGCGGCCACGGGTCGTGACCTGGTGCTCGACGAGCAGTTGGTCGAAGAGATTGCGGCGTTTTTCGGCCAGCGCGGCTATACCATGACGTCCAATAACCGCAAACAGGCTTGTTTACCTCGCGGCGCACGCGTCATTCGCAATCCCGTAGGTACGGCGCCCTGCTTTGCTGTGGAACAGGACGGCCATGTGATGATCTCCCTTCCCGGCGTGCCCTTTGAGATGCAATACCTCATGGAAAGTGAAGTGTTGCCCTACCTGCGCGAACGGTTCCAGTTGCGAGGGGTGATCAAGAGCCGCACGCTGCGCACGTGTGGCATCGGTGAAAGTATGGTAGGATCCAAGATTGAGGACCTGATGCAGCTTGATAACCCTACCGTGGGCACGGCAGCTCACCCAGGCCAGACCGATGTGCGCATCACCGCCAAGGCCGATTCGGAAGTCGAAGCTGATGCGCTTATCGCCCCTGTGGAGCGGCAACTGCGCGAGCGGCTGGGCGAGTACATCTTTGGTGTAGACGAAGAGACGATCAGCGATGCGGTGAACTCTATACTGGTCGGGAAGAACCTGCGCCTGAGCCTGGTGGAAACGTCTACGCGCGGCGAGCTAGCCCAATGGCTTACAGCGGCGGCGCAAGGCGACGTGGCCTTTGCTGGAGGCATCGTCATCTCCGACCCTTCATCCCTTGGCCAGATTCTGGATATTCCCCCTTCCTTGGTGGAGGAGCAGACCTTTCCCAGCCAGGAAGTGGCGGATGCTGCCGCGCAAAGGGTGCGGCGGGCACAGGGCGCAGACCTGGGCCTGGCCATCGTCGGTCCGCGCGACCCTGGGGCTAACGGCGCCCCCCCGGTGTACTATGCGTTGGCCACGCCCGATGGTATCGTGCGCAGTGAACCGCGCAAGGGACGCGGTGGTGCCGTGGGCCGGGCCTGGCTGATGTACTTGGGGCTCGATCTCGTTCGGCGGCATTTGCTGGGTCTGCCTCTGGAATGAGCTGGCGCTGGCCAATACGGGGGCGCCCTGGTTTTGGCGATTAATGGCGGGCAGACTATAATAGTCTAGTTTGCAGTCAGCCTGTACGCGTGGTGCAGGGCGTGCCGTGAGCATGCTCTGCTGGCCATTGTGGGAATAGAACCAGCATTTGAGAGCTTGGTTCACAGGGATTTGCGGTGGGCGGGTCTCATCTGGACATGCCTGTCAGCATCAACGACTGGATGCCCTGATGGTTCCGCCTTTTTTTGGTCTCGTGCTTGTTTCTCTTGGGTACCTTGGGTACCCGCCCATTCCCCCCTGAGATGTCAGGTAGGGCCCGCCATTCGATCTGTTGTGGCTTGTGGCGCGGAGGTGATTGGAGACGAGGCCATATACAAGTGCTTGGCGAGCAGAGGAAGTAGAGAATGAACGGGAACACGAATCTGAGCAAGATACGCAATATAGGCATCATCGCACATATCGATGCCGGCAAGACGACGACTACGGAGCGTATCCTCTTCCATACAGGCAAGATTCATCGCCTGGGCAATGTGGACGAAGGTAGCACGGTAACCGATTTCATGGTCCAAGAGCGCGAAAGAGGGATCACCATCCAGTCTGCGGCCGTTACAACGGATTGGGCCGGATATCAGATCAACGTCATTGATACGCCGGGACATATCGACTTTACGGCGGAGGTGCAGCGCTCTCTTCGCGTCCTCGATGGGGGCGTCATCGTCTTTGATGGTGTGGCTGGGGTGGAACCACAGTCAGAGACGGTCTGGCATCAGGCCAACCGGTACCACGTGCCACGCATAGCCTTTGTAAACAAGCTAGATCGTATGGGAGCTGACCTGAATCGCACCGTGGAGATGATCGTCACCCGTCTCAAGGCTCATCCGGTGGTCGTTCAAATGCCCATCGGCCAAGAGGCCAACTTTGCAGGGGTCATCGATCTGGTGAGCATGCGTGCTCTGTTCTTCGGTGGCGCTGAGATGATCGAGCCCAGGGTGGAGGATGTTCCGGGCGAGCTCGTCACAGAGGCTCTCAAGCAGCGAGAGCAGATGATCGAAAGCCTGGCCGATGTTGATGATGAGATCGCCATGGCTTATCTGGAGGGCCAGGAGATCCCCACAGCGGAGATACAGGCAGCCCTTCGTCGTGCCACGGTCGGTGGTACGGCCGTCCCGATCCTTTGTGGCTCAGCGCTTCGAAACATGGGCGTCGAGCCACTACTCGATGCCATTGTGGCCTACCTGCCCTCTCCATTGGATGTAGAGCCGATGGTGGGTCGTGACCCTTACGGAGAGGGGGATATCGCCTGCCACCCTGACGACAACGAGCCTCTGGCTGCGTTGATCTTTAAGATCAGCACGGACCCCTATGTAGGCAAAC
>CAYQDH010000136.1:0-11534 GCA_964416075.1 uncultured Anaerolineales bacterium
CCTTGCGACATCATCATACCACGCCATGATTACGACCTATATTACGAATTCTGCACGAGTGAGGCACAGATGGCGAGTAACACACGCCAATACTGTTCAGGATGGGCGCTGCGTACTTACCACCCGCGCGGCACAGGGTAACACATGGCGCGTTGCTTCTGGCAAAAGGCGTCCCAAGTGCGAGCCATCTGCTCCAAAGGCTGGGTTGACTTGGCGCGTGGGTGGTAGCCGCGCCAGGCGTCGAGAGCCATCCCCGGCTTCCAGACAGCGGTCTCCCGGCAGTAGGTGTAATAGTCCTTGAAGCTACGAAACTGGACTTCGATGTCGTATGTCCCCTGATCCAAGCTCATGGGCGAATAGGGGTCTACGGTGTGAATCATGTTGAGCATCTGCAGCAGATGAGGCGGGTAAAGATCGACGATCTCCTGCGCCAGGCGCAGCGTCTGACGAAAAGTGCGTTCGGTCTCGCCGGGTATGTTGAGCGAGAAATAGATGAACGCTGGAATGCCCCGGTTTGCCAGGTGGGCCAATAACTGGAGCAACGATGCATTAGTGAAGGATTTGCCGTTCAGGAGGCGGACCTCCTCATCGCCTGAGAGGGGGGAGAAGATGAACTGCGTATGGACCGGGTCGGCTAGGGTTGTCAAAGCATCGACCATGTCTATGCTGGGAAGCTGAAAGAACTCGTTGTAGATGCCGACGTGAACCTGGTGCGTCTGCATCTCGTGGCACAGGGCGGACCAGAACGTGCGCCCCATCGTGGCGGGGTCCAGGTTGAGGCACACCTGGTGGATGCCCTGCGCCTGAAGGTGCGCAATGTCCTCAGCAACACGCCTTGGCGATCGAGGGATGATGCCATGGCGCCCCGCCAGCACGGCATGGGCCTCTTTGCCACCGCCGCAATAGGCACAATCAAAGTAGCATCCCCGCCCGATGGTCAGCCAGTGACCACCCACCCCAGGGCCGGCCATGTAACCGACGTCGGTGGGCGCCGCACTGTTGCGGGGCTCCGCAGGGTCGCTGCCGGTTCTTGGGCGAACGAGCTTGACGCCATTGTATTGCATGAGGGCGTACTCGGACGCATGCAAAAGCCAGTCCATGCTCACGAAATCGAGCGCATCCAGGTCGGCGGTCGTAGCGCAATAGGCGAGGGGATTCTCCAGCACCTGCCCCTCGCCGCGATAGCTCAGGTTTGGCACGGCGGCCAGATCGGGCACAGGCGAAGCGAGCGCCCGGGCGAGGGATGCCAGCGGCGCCTCGCCATCGCCACGGATGACGTAATCCACCGCAGCATGCGTTTCCAGTATCTCGCGGGCGAAGAAGGAGGCGGTGAGACCGCCCAACACCACCGGCGTCGTCGGGTGCACGCGCTTGCACAGGCGGGCTACATCGATGGCGCCGAACGAGTGCTCGTACCAGTGGAGGTCGATGGCGATGAGGCGGGGCGTTGGCTGGCGCATCAGCCATCGCAGGAGGCTGAACTGCCCGTTGAGGAGCGTCTCAAGAAATAGGTTGAGCCCCATCACTCGCAGGCCGCGGCTGCGGGCCAGGTTCATCATTCCCGGCACGCCGGTCGGAATCAAGGCATGTGGGCTGATCAAGGGGTTGGCTGTGGTGACGCGGTAATCGGCTGCGTGCTTGGCCGGGTGGATGTAGAGGATGTCCATCTCTGCCATGGTCCTCCGATGTGGAACGGCGCGCGATTGTCGAGGCTAAAAGGCCGCAAAGCGAGCCGTTCCACGACGCTCTCTTTGCGGCCTCAATCCGTGGCGCCAGACTAGCCTACTCTTTGCTGCGCAGTTGTGGGAACAGGATTACCTCGCGAATGGATGGCTGATCGGTGAGCAACATCACCATACGATCGATGCCAAAGCCCAGACCGCCAGTCGGCGGCATGCCATGTTCCATGGCGGTGAGGTAATCCTCATCCATGGGATGGGCCTCTTCGTCGCCGGCGGCGGCGGCGCGCCCCTGATCAGCGAAGCGCTGGCGCTGGTCCAACGGATCGTTGAGCTCAGTAAAGGCATTGCCGCACTCGAGCGCACCGATAAAGAATTCAAAGCGCTCGACCAGGTGGGGAGCGCCGGGCTTTTTCTTGGCCAGGGGCGAGATCTCGACCGGATAGTCGAGGACGAAGGTCGGCTGGGTGAGCCCTGGCTCCACGGTCGTCTCGAAGAGCTTTTCCACGAGCTTACCCCAGGAGGGTTGCTTTGTGAGCTTGACCCCCTGCTCCTCGGCTGCAGTCCATAGGCTGTCATAGTCTCTATGGGCCTCGATATCGAGTCCCGAGGATTGCAGGATGGCATCGCGCATGGTGACCTTGCGCCAGGGTGGTGTCAGGTCGATCTGGTTGCCCTGGTAGGTGATGACCATACTACCCAGTACCTCCTGGGCCACACCAGAATAGACATCTTCCACCAAGCGCATCATATCGTGGTAGTCGGCGTAGGCCTGATAGACTTCGAGCACGGTAAACTCGGGATTGTGCTCTGTGGAGATCCCCTCGTTACGAAAGTTATGCCCGATCTCGTAGACGCGATCGAGCCCACCGACGATCAAGCGCTTCAGATAGAGCTCGTCCGCGATGCGCAAGTAGAGGGTGCGATCCAGGGCGTTGTGATAGGTCGTAAAAGGTCGCGCTGCCGCGCCACCATAGATAGGCTGCAATACGGGGGTCTCCACTTCTAGAAACCCGCGCGCTTCCATGATGCGTCTTATGGCACTGACGATGCGTGTACGCGTAATAAAGATCTTGCGCACATCGTCGTTGGCGATCAGGTCCAGGTAGCGCTGCCGGTATCGCGTCTCCACGTCGCGCAGCCCGTGCCACTTTTCGGGCAACGGCAACAGCGCCTTGGAGAGGAAGGCCATGCTCTTGACTTCGACGGTGATCTCGCCGGTGCGGGTCCGGAAGAGGACACCCTCGACACCGACGAAATCGCCCACTTCGATATCCTTGAGTAGGGTATCGTAGCTATCTTCGCCCAACACATCGCGCCGGAAATAGACTTGCAGGCGCCCGGTACCATCCATGATGTGCGCAAAGGTGGACTTGCCCATGGAGCGGATGGCCATCAAGCGTCCGGCTACCTGAGCTGTGACCTGCTGTCCTTCGCTGGCCTGTTGAAAGGCCGTGAGGACCTCGGAGGTTGTCTGGCGATAGTCCACGCGGGCGGGATAGGGCTCGATGCCACTATCTCGCAAGTGTGCCAGCTTGGCGATACGCTGCTCTCGATATTCTTTCTCGGGCATGGAAGTCCTTGTGCTTTCGGGATGGAAGAAGAGGGCGCCACCGAGCTGGGGCGCCTATTCGATGGCCATGATGCGAAAATCGACGGCGCCGCCGGGCGTATCCACATGCACTGTGTCCCCGATGCGCTTCCCCATCAGGGCCTTGCCCAGGGGAGATTCGTTCGAGATACGACCGTGCAGAGGATCCGCTTCGGTGCGCCCTACGATCTGGTAGGTCTCAGGATCGCCGCCCGTCTCGGACACGGTAACGCGCACGCCCAGGGCGACGGCGCCACTATGTCCGTTACTATCCAGGATCTCGGCGCTGGAGAGGATCGTCTCGAGCTCACGAATGCGGCCTTCCAGGAAGGCCTGCTCGCGCTTGGACTCTTCGTAACCGGCATTCTCGCTCAGATCTCCTTCGTCGACCGCCGACTTGAGGCTAGCAGCAACCTCCGGACGACGCACCTCACGCAGGAATTCGAGCTCCTTTTCGAGCTTGTCACGGCCTTCGGAAGTAAGAAAGTGGATTCTCTCAGACATGATCTATGCTTGCCTCTAATACCTCTATGCTGGCTGCGCTTGAACGAATAGCAAAAAAGCGCCCGGGGGCGCAGTCGATAAGAACACGTGCTCAATTACTTTACATTATAGGCGAGACGAGCCATTTGGCAAAACGCCAACTAGCTGCCTATTGGCACAAGACACGCTCACCACGCGAAGACGAAAGGCGAGGCCTGGACGTGATCGCGCGGTGAAGCGTATGGTTCGACGCCCTCCACAGCCCGCCTAGCTGGTGGGAGGCTGGCATGGGCCCTTGGTTAGCTGAGCTGCCGCCTGCTCGATCAGCGCTACGCAGGCATCTACGCCCAGCTTGTGGGCATTGAGGACCAGGTGATACAGCGTGGGATCGTCGACATCGGCGTTGTGCAGGGTGCGCAAGTATTGCCGCTGAACTCGATCCCGTTCGGCGACTAGTCGCCAAGCTTGTCCGGCGGTGATCCCTCGCTCGGCCTGCACCACACCAACCCGCGTGGCGAAGGGAGCCACGAGGCGCACATTGAGGGCATTGGGCCTATCCTCGAGGATGATCTGGCCCCCTCGTCCGAGGATCAGCACGTTATCGCGCTCACAGGCGGCCTCGATGGTAGAGCGCACCAATTTGACTGCTGCTTCCTCATCCAGGATGCGTGTCTGCCGGTCATATGCCTCGTCACCGCCCCCTTCCCAGGAGGTTACCTCTGCCACCGGCCGAGTGCGACGAAACAGGGCATCAAAAAAGCCACGGAGCTTGTACTGGTCTTCGGAGTAGTCAATGATGTCCGTTTCGCCCAGCCCGGTCTCGGCGGCCACGCGAATCATCAGCACCTTGTCGAATGGCGTCAAATGGAGATCGGCACATAGTCTCTCGGCGATCTGTGCATCGCGCGTGCCCATCTGGCGTGACATCGTGATCACAACCATTTTGCCCTCCTTACCTTGCCCTTCCTTGGGCAAGCTCGCGTAAGGCGCCGCTTCGACGATTACACGGACTGGGGCCGGGTTGCTGAACGTTGGGAGCACAATGCGGCGCCCTACGATGAACTACCGTGTCCATACCGGGCCCCGCGTGTCATCTTGACTGACACCATTATAGCACCATTACACTCACTTTGTCACGTGGATCATATGTTCTACAGTGCTTTGTCAAAGTCGCTCATGCTGTCACCCTGACTGCAAAGGAAGGGTCTCCGCTATAGTAAACGGGGATCCTTCGCTACGCCCAGGATGACATAACCGCGACAATGACAAAGCCCTGTATGTTCTAGGAGGGGAGGGAGTACTCATCTTGAGGCAGGGCGTCTCGCGCCGGAGCTTCTTCACTGGGGGATACTTGAGGGCAATATGCGCTGTTTGGCCGCTAGCAGGGCGGCCATGACTAGCGGGCATAACGTGGCGACGAGTAGCCCTGCGCGCAGGCCGAGTTGGTCAGGTGATAGCCCTGCGCCGAACAGAGGGGAAATCTCGGTTGCGATGCTGGCCACGCGATCAGCGATGGCGCCCACACCCCAGGGCATCACCGCCGCACCCGTATCACCCGCCGCGGCCAATAGGGCGAACATGGAGGCTCCAGCCATGGGAAAGCGCGCCGCCGACAGGGAGAGGGTACCGGGCCATAGCATGCTCACGAACAAGCCAGCGGGGGCGCAGGCGATCAGCGAGAGCCACGGCCACGGGGAGAGGGCAATCACCAGGTACATCAGCGCGGATAGCATGGCACCCCAGAGCATGAACCGCTGCAGGTCCATCGTCTCGCCTTTGATGCCAAACCACAGCCGGCCAGCGATCATGCCCACCCCAAATAGCGAGAACCCCGCCAAGTCCGCCACCAGCTTGGAGACCCCCAAGCCCTTCTCTGCAAAAGCCGAGGCCCACTGGGAAATGCTCAACTCTGTGGCGCCCGCCATAAAGAGAGCCAGGAGGAGCACCAGGTAGGTGGGGAGGCGAACCAACTCGCGCAAGGTCTGGCGCTTGCCCTCCTCGGCAAAGGGGGGGAGTTGGACCAACATGAACCCCAGCGTGTTCAGGGCGGGGAAGACCGACCAGGCGAGCATGATCCAACGCCAATGCTGTGTACCCAGCGCCTGCAGCGCCAACGCGGTGATGATGATCACCACGACCTTGCCGATAGGATAGAAAGCGTGCAGCACGGCCATATCGGAGGCCTTGCGCTGGGATGGCACCGCATTGATGATGGGACTCAGCAACACCTCCAGCAGGCCACAGCCAACGGAAAAGACGACTGTCCCCAGCACCAGGCCGTCATAGGGGCGTGCAAAGGAGAGCGAAGCGAGTGCGAACACCCACAGGCCGGCCCCCGCCAGCAGGTTGGCGGCTACGATCAGTGGCTTGGGGTTCACTCGGTCCGCCAGGGCGGCGCAGACCAGGTCCACCACCATCTGTGTGGAAAAGTTAATCAGGATCAGCCGTCCCACCTGCTCGTACGTGAGGCCCAGCTGGTCTTTGAGGGGTATGAACAGCAATGGCGTCAGGTTGATGACCATGGCCTGGATGAACATGCCAAGATAGCAGCAGCGGATGATGAGTTGGTTATTGTCGCGTGTCATAGCCGGGCTGTCGCACCAATTTCAGGGGAAGGGTATTTTATGGTCCCGCCAAGCACGGGGAAGCCACAAGATAGCTATTGTACTGCGTTCACGACGGAGCGTCAATAGCAGCTTGGCATTCCTTGGCATTCGGCAGGGCTTGCAAGTCCGAAAGGCCGTCGGGCTTGGCGCCAACGACAGGTATCGGCTCTAGTTAGCGGGGATGCTTCACTTCGTTCAGCATGACATAACCGAGGCTATAGCAAAGCCCTTGGCACTCGGCAGGGGGGATTGTGCAACAAGTCACCGAGGAGCACGACGGGTCTCCTTCTCGCAGGCGTCGCCATCTACCGCTTGTGGCCCGAACCGACTTATTGCGCTATCCCCAGGGCCGCAACCGTTGCCCGGTTTGCGCGTAGAGTCTATGATAGCGATCCTCGTCGGGGTTCGCACTCGTGGGAGAGAAAGGACTCTCTGAGGGGGCCAAGCAAGCGCGTTGGCAAGAGAAGGAAGGAATAGCATGGAAGAGAACAAGTTTCGCACCGAGGAGCTTCACGTCAAGGGCGACGAGATCTTGAGCAAAGTCAAGGATCTGATACACCAGGGCAATGTCCGTCGCATCATCATCAAGAACAAGGATGGCAAGAAGGTGATCGAGATCCCCCTGCTCATCGGGATCGTGAGCGCGCTCTGGCTGCCGCAACTGGCCGCGATAGGGGTCATTGCCACACTGCTGAGTCGAGCCACCATCGTCGTCGAAAAGATTGTAGAGGAATAGCGGCGAGATAGGCCTTTGACACCGAGAGGCCGGACGCAGTCGCGCCCAGCCTCTCGGTAAGCGATCAGATGCCTCTTTAGCGCTTGGGAACCAGTCAGCGTATGGCAACCAGGCAGCGCCCAGAAACCAGGCGGTGCTTTACAACCAGCTTGCTCCTTGGAGATCCTCCGTGCAATAGGCCGACAGCACTTTGTTGATCCCTGCAGCGACATTATGGCAATCCGCTTCGTTGTACCATTGATCGAGCGGCAACGAGATAACGCGGTCAAAGAGGTCGTCGGCCACCGGGCAATCGCCTCGGGCATAGGCTGCGCGACCACCGCGCTCGAGATAGAGGGGACAGGTATAGGGGCAACCATCGGCTGTGGCCCCGCTCTGCAAGGTGATGGGGAACATGCCGTGGTAGACGTGCCAGTCGGGCCCGGCGTGGGGGCCGCGTGTGTTACAGGCAATGCCCTCGGCCTTGAGAGCGCGTACGATCTCCTGGCCTAGCTCGAACGTCTGGGGGTAGAAACGCAGCAAATACCCCACCTCGCCCTGCACATCGTTCAGCTTCTGGGGCTGAATCTCCCGATAGCGAACGAGCTGAGCCAGGATTTGCTGCCTGACGGCGCGATAGCGCGCGGCCACCGCGGGCAGCTTGTCGAGCTGCACGATATCTACCGCCGCTTCCAGTTCTGAGAGCCGGTAGTTGGTGCCAGAAAAGAGCTCGCCCTCGTAACGTGGCGCGGCAAAGCGGTTGGGCCGCCAGAGGCCGCCGCATTCGGAAAGCTGGTTGGCCCGTTCCCAGAGGCGCTGGTCATGGGTGAGCACCAGCCCCGCCTCGCCTCCGCCCGTGATCTTGTAGCTGGAGATGCTAAAGCAGCCGATATCCCCGATCGTGCCGACCCATCGCCCTTTATATTGCGCTCCAGGGGACTGGGCGCAGTCCTCGACGACCTTCAGGTTGTGCTTCCTGGCCACCTCCAGGATGGGGTCCAGGTCGCACACTCCCCCCATGACGTGAGTGGGGGCGATGGCCACCGTGCGGGGGGTGATGAGCGCCTCCACCTTGGCGGGGTCCATATGCAGCGAGCTATCGACATCGCAGAATACGGGGATGCCACGCGCCTCGACGACCGTCGCCGCCGTAGCGTAAAAGCCGATCGCGGGGCAGATCACTTCGGTGCCCGGGCCCACGCCCACCGCGACCATCGCGCTATGAAGGGCGCCGGTTCCCGAACTTACGCTGAGGGCGTAGGGCACGCCAAAGAGCTCGCGCGCTCGCGCCTCAAAGGCGGGGCCTGTGGTTTCTGTCGGCTCGGGCGCGTAGTATCGACCCAGGAAGGGGCCGTTGGGACCCAGGTCCTCCTCGCTGATGGCAGCGCGGATGCGAGCCAGGGCTTCCGGTGCAAAGCCAAAGCGTTTGGCCACGGACATGAATTCATCCAGCCCTATCTTGGTCTGTGACTGCCCCGTCCGCTCGGGAAAAGCCTGTGGACCGCCGTGCAAGGCCAAGGATGCCGAGTCTCTCACTTGAGCCATGGATGCCTCCCCGTCTATTACCGTGTTTGATTCATTGCCTGCATGTTAGCATATCTTGGCTCGGCGGCACAAGCGTGTAAGGCGACGGGTAGGGTGTGCACCGAACGGTCAGGATGACACCATGTGGACAGTCCGGCTACCAGGTGGCGCCTAGCCTCAGCCCCGCCTGCCAAGGCGGCGATACAGCAGGACACCCGTCAGCACGACGAGCATCCCCAGGCCCACCGAGATCACAAGGGTCAGGATATCGAGTGACTTGCTCACCTTTTCCTCAGAGACAGCAAAGGTGACCATCGTGGGACTGGGCGCCATGGTGGGCTTGGAGCTAGCACCGGGCGAGCCTTGGGCTGTGAAGCCCTGCGCGCCAGACGATGGGGTGGCCGCGACGGAGGGCGATGGTTCCACAGTGGGCAGGACGACGGGCCGGGCGGCCGCCGTCTGCCTGAGCCAGGGGCAATCGCTCACCAGGGATTGCTCGGTGCTCTCTACCGGGGGCGCCTGGTCACAGGAGACGACGACCCGGTTGGTGACCCAAGCGTCGGGGTTGAGCCAGGTGGGTACATTGACCTCCAGCTCGTGCTTGATGGCTTCGCCGGGGCTCATAGAGCCCAGCACCCAGGTTACACTCTGCGTACCATCGTATTTGGCGCCCGCCGTGGAATCTGAGAGGACCGGCTCAAAACCGACAGGCAAAGTGTCGGTGAGGATGATATTGGTGACCGTGACCATGCCCACGTTGGAGATCCAAATGCTGTAGCGCTGGCCCCAGGTCTTGCACAAGGGATCGTATTGGTCCATCTGGGTGAGGTAGAGATAAGGGGAGACGCCGTCCCCCAGGGCCAGGGTGGGTAGGGGTGTGGGTGCGATGGTAGGCAGGGGCGTCGCGGTGGGCGTGGCCGATGGAGGGAGGGTGGGTTCCGGCGTGGGGGTCTGCGGCGCGTTGCTGAGCCACAGGGGCCCGACACGAATGTCCTCGTACTGGGGCGCCTGGGCGCCGTAGATGGCGCGGAGGCGCAGCCAATAGACTCCGTCGGGCAGGGTGGTGGTATTCCAGAAGGCCAGCCGGCCATTGAGGACCATGGTGTTGTCGATCTCGGCAATGTCGATCCACTGCACGGGATCCTCACCCGGGCCCGCCGAGATGACGTATCGCTGGAGGTTGTCGACGCGCACTGTGCCGATGATGGATACGACGCCACCCAGCAGGGCGTCCGAGCGTGGGGAGGTGATCGCTACTTGGGGTGTCGTGGGCGGCGGAGCCTGGGTGGGCTCCGTGGTGGCCGTCGGCGATGGCGTGGCCGACGGCGCCAGTGTGGGGGTGGATGTCGCGGGCGCTGACGTGGGTGTCCGCGATGGCCTCAAGGTAGCCGTCGGCGTAGGCGTGCGGGTGACTCGCCTCTGGGCATAGGCGGGAAAAGGAAGCAGCAGGAATAAAAGGAACAGGGTGACTATCGAGAGTAGCTTGCGCATGGTTGTTCCTCTGGTAGAGAGTGATGTCCGTACGTGAGGCTCGACACCCCGGGTGGCGCCCCTCATTATGGTTTCCCCATTGATGCGGGGGATGGCGAAGCAAGGGCAGAACGCACCCAGGTGGCATAGGCCTGGCCAAAGGGACTCAATTCACCCGACGGGCTGAGCAGGTCGCCGTTGAATTGTTGCGCCGAATCGAGGCTGAACCAATTCCAGGCCTGGACATAGTCTGTCTGCTCCAACCAGGTTGTGGTTTGGCGCATGAACTCGGCGCCAGGGGCGGCATCCTCCACCGGACGACCGCAGCAGCCGCTGCCGTAGAGCACACCGTATTCTGTGAGCAAGAGGGCCTGGTGTCCCTCACCGGATAGGGCCATCCAGGCGCGAAAGGCCAGGATGCGCCGCTGAAACTCGGGCAGGTCGTACTGGCTGCGGTCAGCATCGAGGATATAGTTGTGGATGTTCCACGCGGCCACCCGGGGGTAGCGGCCAAACTGGGCGCGGTAGCTCTCGCGAAAAGCCTGGGCCCAACGCCAATCGGCGTTGGCGATGCCCGCGGGAACCAAACGAATACTCGGGTCGGCCCAGCGGGCCAGGCGCTCCACGCGGCGATAGAAAGCGGCGTAGGCCGACGGGGACAGGTTATCCTGGTAGGGATCATTGGGCTCGTTGCCAACGAGCCACCACGTGCCCGGACCACTGCGCGCGGCCCGGCGCATGGCCGCCAGGAGCGCGTCATCGTCAAAGTGAATGGGGACCATGTAGACCCGCTGATGGCCTGGCAGGTTTGGGCCGTCGAAGCCGTACTGGTAGTACCACACCGGTCCCAGGTGGTCGAGGACATCGGGGGTGGTCCAGGTGATGACCACGATCCCCGCGCGTGGTCGCGGATGGGAGGGCAGAGATGCAGCCCCCCGTTGTAAGAGCGCCAAGATGACGAGCAAACCCAGGTGTACCGAAATGCGGATCCGAGGGCGCCGACGTGCGCGAACCGCAACCGGCCGAGCGGGCGGCCTAGTCGATCGCATCGTGCTCGCGCTCATGGCTCCTGCTCGAGTGCGGAAACGGCGTGCTTGCCGTTGCCGGAGGGGGTATTGACCTGGACCGACTGTGGCTCGGGCCCAGTCTCGTCAGAAGTATAGGGATAGTAGTGATAGAAGCCATAGTAGCCGCCCTGCTTGGGATCGAGGCGATTGAGCACCACGCCCAACAGCGAGCCTCCCAACTTTTTGAGCACCTCGATGCCCTGCAGGCAGGCACCCAGCCGAGTGCGGCCTGTCTCTACCACCAGAATGGTGCCGGTGGCCAGAGAAGCCAGGATATTGGCGTCGGCGACGGCCAGGAGAGGCGGACTATCGAGAAAGACCACATCGGCGCGAGCGACCATCTCGTCGAGCAGCTCGGCCATCCTGGGCGAGCTGAGCAATTCGGTTGGGCTGGGCGGG
>CAYQDH010000137.1:0-5685 GCA_964416075.1 uncultured Anaerolineales bacterium
ACACGCATATCTACCTGAGGCATCCGCCTCGCCCCTTCACGCGATGTGGCAGATGAACCCCTTCAAATACGCCGACTCGGGAAAAGTGAGCAGCACCGGATGGTCGCTGCTCTGGGTGAGATACTCCAAGATGCGCCCCTCGCGGGCCATGTCGACGCTTGCCCCAAAGAGCACCTTCTGAAAAAGATCGGCGCTCACCAGGCCCGAACAAGAGAACGTGCACAAGATGCCTCCTGGCTTTAGCAGGCGCATGCCCAGCATATTGATATCCTTGTACCCACGTGTGGCAGCTTGTACCTGGGCTTGCGAAAAGGCGAACTTGGGCGGATCAAGGATCACCAGGTCATACTGTCGCCCCTCGTCGCGGAAATGACGCAATACCTGAAACGCATCTCCCTCCACCAAGTCATCGTCCTGCACAGCGAATCCATTCTGTCGCAGGTTGTCCGCCGCCATGTGCAATGCGTCGGTGGAGCTATCCAGGTTGGTGACACGCGTCGCGCCATGGGCCGCAGCATAGACGGCAAAGGCGCCGCTATAGGAAAAGACGTTCAATACCTCTCGCCCCGAGCAATAGGCGGCGATCTTTTCTCGATTCTCCCGCTGATCCAGGTAGAACCCTGTTTTGTGGCCATGCAGCACATCCACCTCGAAGCGCAGTCCATGCTCCAGGATGGTGATGCGCTGCGGGGGCGCCTCTCCCGCTAGCGGGCCCGCGACCGACTTGATTCCCTCCTGGGCTCGCACATCCACGTCGCTGCGCTCATAGATGCCTCGTGGTCCCATCATCTCACCCAGCAAATCTACCAGCGTGACCCGCCAGGGCTCCAATCCCAGGGTGAGGATCTGCAGCACGAGCCAATCACCGTAACGGTCCACGATTAGGCCCGGGATCCCGTCTGACTCGGCAAAGACCAGGCGATAGGCATTGTTTTCCGTGCTGGTCGCCGTGTTGGGGCGCCGGGCCAGGCTGGCCTGCAGGCGGCGCTGCCAGAAAGCCCGGTCGATCATCTCCTCGGCCTCCCAGGTTAGCAGGCGCACCGTAATCTGGGAACGCGGATTGTAATAGCCGCGAGCCAGGAATTGGCCTGTGCTATCTAGCACCTCTACAATCTCTGCGGGCGCAGGAGAACCCTGCACGCGGGCAATCGCTCCGCTAAAGATCCAGGGGTGGCGATTGCGCACAGCCTTCTCCCGGCCGGGCTTGAGACGAATGGCTCCCATATTGCTCCTCACACCGATCTTGGTACTGCCGGCATGGTCCGGTGCAACCGGGCCACTAACACCCGCTCAGTTTGCTCAGAGAGGGCATATCGCGCGTCGATGCGCCAGCCCACGACCCAGGCGATCTCGTCGCCACATGCCAGTAGCGGCGACGTGGCGCGCTCGTGGCGCGGCACCTTATTGTTGACCATAAAATCGCGTAGCTTTTGCTGGTGCCCCAGGCCCAGCGGGTGAAAAACATCCCCCTTGCGGCGCGTGCGTAAGGACAGGGGTTGATGCAAGCGATCCGCATCCAGATAGGCCACGTATGGGTCCTTGTTCTCCGCAGGAGCAGCCGACAGGGCTGCGCGCTCGCATATCGCGGTCTGCAGCACCCACTCGTCATCCGCTGACGCCGCGTCTCCTAATGTCGGAAGCATCACTTCACCAGCCATGGGCACGGCCAGTGGCTCTGCCCGCAACTGTGGCCGGGCGGGCGCCAGGATGACCTGCCCTGCATCCGTCATGATGGCCTGCTCATAGTCCAGCCTGATCACCAGCCCCTGCGGCAACGTAGCCACGGCGCCGGTATGCCCGCCCTGCAGCACTGCGATGGCGTTGTCGATATGCACCCAGTTGATGTTGCGCAGTGTTCGCCTGAGGCGATGGATCCCCTCGCGAACAAGGGAGCGCTGCAGGCCCAGGGGCAGGGTGCGCAGCGTGGGTAGATCGTAGACGACATACCGCTCTCCGCTCTCTCCGGACGAGCGATCTAACACCACAACCCGCACCCATGCCTCTTCGAGCTGTTGTCGTAACAGATCATAGTCCCCCGCGACCACCTCGGCCGTGCGTCGCAACACCGCGCGGATGTTCGGGTTATATGTCTCCAGTGTGGGGATCAGCTCGTGGCGCAGGCGATTTCGATAATAAGTCAGGTCCAGGTTGGAGCGGTCGTAACGTGGTCTCAAGCCATACGCCAGGCAGTAGGCCTCGATCTCGGCGCGCCACACATAGAGGAGGGGTCGCAACAGCTTTATCCTGGGCGCACGCGCAGCACCCTCCACCAAGCGCATCTCGTCGACCCAGCTTGAGGGGCGCATCCCTCGCAGCCCAGCCAGACCCGACCCGCGCAACAGGTGCATGAGCACCGTTTCAACCTGGTCATCGGCGTTGTGCGCAACAGCCACCGCGCTACTGCCCAGTTCCCTCGCTAGGTCGGCCAGAAAAGCGTAACGTGCGCGCCGCGCTGTCTCCTCGATGGCCAATCCTTTCGCACGAGCCAGCGCGGGCACATTGGCTCGCTCCAGAGTACAGGGGATATCCCAGGCCTCGCAGATGGCCGCCACATACCGCGCATCCCCCTCGGCCTCATCCCCACGGATACCATGGTCCAAGTGGCCCACATGCAGGGCGATCCCCAAAGCAGGCGCCAAGCGCCTCATCACGTGCAGCAGGCACAGCGAGTCAGGGCCACCCGAGACGCCCAGCACCAGCGTTTCCCCGTCGGCGAGGGCGGCGTGGCGATCCAGGATGTCTCTCACGCGATCCGTCACGCTGCTGCGCTCCAAATCATCATCCATCTCAATCACGCCTATTTCAACGAATACCTATGTGCAAGGATGAACATTTTGTCATCCCCATCACTTGAACTTCTCATTCACTATTCACGATTGGCGCATACAATTACAATACGATTGAAGTTGATTGTACCCCAAGGCGTGGGGGGGGCCAACTGCCCTCCCCGTGATGAGCAGGGCGAAGAGCTAGCAAGCGTGTCATCCTGATGGACGTACACGAGCCGGAGGATCTTTGCTGGCGATTGCGGGGCCGTTCGGGGTATCTCAGGATGATAGAAGGGAAAGGAGTCTCGATCCATGGCTATTCCTCTGGTCGATCTGAAGGCGCAATACCACACCATCAAAGCAGATATCGACGCCGCGGTGAGTCGTGTGCTGGAAAACGCGAGCTTTATCCTGGGCGAGGAAGTAGAGTCCTTTGAGCGCGCTTTTGCCGCCTACAATGGTACCCGCTACGCGGTGGGTGTCGACTCGGGAACGGCGGCGCTGCAGTTGGCGCTCATGGCCTGCGACATTGGCCCGGGCGACGAGGTGATCACCACCCCGATGACCTTCATCGCTACGGCGGCGGCGGTGTCGCATGTGGGCGCAACCCCCGTCTTTGTGGATATCGATCCCAGAACTGATAACCTGGATCCCGCGCGCATCGAGGCGGCTATTACCCCCCGCACCAAAGCGATCCTGCCGGTGCACCTCTATGGCCAGCCCTGCGAGATGGACGGCATCCTTGAGGTTGCCAAAAGGCACGGCTTGCGCGTGATCGAAGATGCCTGCCAGGCCGTTGGCGCCAGCTACAGAGGGCGCAGGGCCGGCAGCTTGGGAGATGCGGGGTGCTTTAGCTTTTACCCTGCCAAGAACCTCGGCGCCGCGGGCGATGGTGGGATGCTCATCACCGACGACGAATCTTTGGCCGATCGTGTGCGCAAGCTGCGCGACCATGGCCGCATCAGCAAATACAGCCACGGCGTTATCGGCTTTACCTATCGCCTGGACGGCCTGCAGGCCGCCATCCTCAACGTCAAGCTGCCCCATGTCGATGCCTGGAACGAGGCGCGCCGACGGCACGCGGCCCATTACAGCGCTCTCTTGAACGAGATCCCCGGCCTCACCGTGCCCTGCGAGTGTGAAGGTTGCCGCTCCATCTACCACGTCTATGCCCTGCGCGCCCCGCGGCGCGATGCTCTGCTAGACCACCTGCGCGGTAAGGGGATCGGCGCCAGCATCCATTATCCCCTGCCGGTGCACCAGCAGCCCGCCTATGCTTTTATGAACATTCCAGCGGGCAGTTTTCCCGTGGCGGAGGTCTTTAGCCAGGAGGAGATTTCCCTACCCATCTACCCGGAGATGACCGCTGGCCAGATCGAGGAGGTCGTCGCCGCTATTCGCGAGTTTGTCGTCCGGTAGCACCCGTCGTCTGGTGCTCCACCCGCAGCTTTAGGTCACCCCCTCTGGGCGAACAAAATGTACAGGATGATCAGGATCACGGTTCTCGCCAGTCCCGATCATCCTGTACGTATTTTGGGCTCGTCCTATTTGGACTTGTTATTCGACCGTAAACACCGATCCCCCCGACCGCCCAAACACATCCGCAAAGTACATCTCGTACGCCACCGCCGGCATCACCTTGAACTCCCCGGGCGTGGCGGCGCGCACGGCATAACTGTACTGGTAGGTGCCCCGCGGCAAATAGGTGGCAAAGACCACCACCTTCTCGTCGCGCAGCTCGGTATGGGTGAACCCGTGATAGGGCATCGTATAGCCCTTCTCGGGGAACTGGCCCTCCGGCTGCCCCTTGATCCCGGGTTGAGGGGCCGCCTGGCTCGTCGTCTCCAGGCTAGTGTCGATCGCCTCGCACCCGGCGGGCAGTGGGTCCTCTAGCACCAAGTAGTACAGGTCGTTAGGCGCCACCAGGGTCAGCGTCACCACCACGGTCTCGTTCACGCTGGCTCCACTGATGGCCTGGCTGGGGTCCTGCTCCAAGCTATACTCGCGGCTGACGTAGATGCCGCGCTCCAGGGGCTCGATCTGGTCCGCGGGCAGGAAATAGCGTAGCGTCGCGCTATAGTACAGCTTGCCCGTGTTCTTTTGCCCCTCAACGGCCTGGCGGGTGATGACCACGCTGTTATCCTCTCCCACCTTCAGCTCGCTCACTGGCACCTCTGTCTCGATGGCCTGGTCCACATTCTGCGGCCCCACTTCGCCCTGAGCCTCTACCAAGCCCCTGATGGCCAACTCGTACGAATAGTCGCCCAGCAGCTCACCCGTGAGCAGCATATAGTCCGTCAGAGACATGATCGACCAGGCGTTCTCCTGTGTCGTGGTCCAGGCGCCATTCTCACGGACCGACATCAACCAACGCACGGCGTTCGGCAGTAGCTTGTTCTCCGGCTGGATGCGAATCAGCGCGCGCAGGACGATGGCCGTCGTACGTACGGTGGTGTTCATCGCCAGTGCGCTGCGCTGGGTCTCCTCCCAGTGCGCGCCCGTGGCGCTGATGATGGCGGCATTGCTCAGCTCGTTGGCCAGGGTGGCTAGCCGCGTCGTCTCGTCCGGGTTCAGGGTCTGTAGCGCCATAGCCAGGTAGCCCTTGGCATACTGGGCCATGTCTGCCCTCTTGGAATACAGAGCCACCACCCGCGCCAGGTCGCCCATCCCTGCTTCAGCCAGGGCATAAAGCACCGTGGCGCGTTCGTTATGCTCCTCGTAGGTGTCGGGCCGGCTCTCGTCCAGCCACTGGTAGAGATAGGTCGATGCGCGGTCCAGCGCAGCTTGATCGATGATAAAATCGTTGCGCTGCGCCTCGGCCAGGCCCAGCAGCACATAGGCTGTGATCGTGGGCGAGCTGATCTCGTTGGCCCACCACCCCCAGCCCCCATCCGCATTCTGCAAGCTGTACAGGCGC
>CAYQDH010000137.1:5726-11469 GCA_964416075.1 uncultured Anaerolineales bacterium
GACACGCCCACCATCTGGGCCAGTTGCATCTCCAATTCGCGATTCTGCGTGCCCAGCATCTGCAGGGCACGGAATGTCACGACATTGGGCAGGAACCTGCTGACCGTCTGCTCGACGCAATCATAAGGAAATGTCTTGAGGTACGTGAGCCCCTTCTGCATCCCTGCGGCCAGAGAAGGTTCCAGGGTCACCGAAAGCTCTCCCTGGCTGGTATCTACCTCCTGGGGCAGGCGCACCAACTCGACGACCTGCTCTTCCACTTCGCCCGCCGTGGCTACCCTCTCTGGCGTGCTGGGATGGTAGATTGGCAGCCTCCAGATCAACGCATCGGATAGGTTTCCCGCCTGGGCGCTATAGTTCAGCACGGCCTCCTCGGCGGCCAGCGCCGTAGCCTGCCACCTCACGGTCTGCACACCGCGTGCGGGCACCTTCACCGTCTGGCTTCCGCCCTCGATCGCCAAGCCCTCGGCGGTCAGGCTGACTTGCATTTCCAGGTCAGCATCGGTGTTATTATGCACCACGGCGCCCAGGACCGGCTTGTCGCCGATCACCAGGAAGCGCGGCGCCATGGGGCGCACCATCACTTCTAGGGAGGTCACGATGTCCGAGGTGTTTTGGCCTACCTCCGTCTGCGCCGTCACCCCGATGGCGGTCATGCGCCACGTGGTCAGGCTATCGGGCAACGCCACCGTCACCTGGGCCTTGCCCGCTGCATCGGTGCGCACGACTGGGTTCCAATAGGCCGTATCAGGGAATAGCTCACGCGTGGTTCCCTGGGCTGCCTCGGCTCCGCCGCCGCCTTTGCCCGTCGCAGCCCGCTCCAGGATGCGGCGGTCGACCGATACCACCATCGTGGCCGAGGTAGAGACGCCCACCCCGCGCTCACGATAGAACTCTTGCATAATGTCGCGGGTATCCGCGCCAAGCAGGCTCTCCACCGCCAAGTCAACCAGTTGTAGCGATACCTCCGCCTCCACACCCTGCCCGCTATAGTCCGCTGTCTCGACCTGGTACGTCACCTCGTCACGCGGCCTGAAGGGGCTGCCCCCTTGCGGTGTGACCTTGACTGTCAGCGCTTGCTGCACAGCGGAGACGGGGAGCATCACATAGCCCACCCTGAAACCCGGTATGGGATTGTTGGCATCCATCCCCTTAACCAGGACCACTGACACGTAAACGTTGGGTGCGTACTCCGGTGGGATGGGCAGGGAAAGTTGCTCGCTGTTGCTCTCCAGGGTCAGCAGTCGGTGCTCCAGGACATGCCCCCGCTCGATGGTCAGCAAAGCAGTGACCGCCCCTTGGAACGGTGACGGGATCAGGATCTTGGCCTCGTCGCCCGGGACGTATTCTTTCTTGTCCGACACCAGCTCGATGCGGTCGTGGTTCTGCTGGCCCCAGTTGATAAAAGCCTCATCGCTTACCCAGACAAAGGTGGCGCTGCGCACATCGTTCTCGAATTCATCCGGCCCTCGCGCCAGTACTTTGAACTGGCCCCCCTCGGGTGGGGTCACCTGGAATTCGACATATCCCCGGTCATCGGTCGTGACCGTCTGTGTGGCTACAGCCGTATCGCGCACCTTGTTGGTCCAGTAATACCCGCCATCTGACGTCTGTTCCTGCACGCTAAAGTACTCATGGCGATAGAGAACTATCTCCAGCGTTTGCTGGGTTCGCGTGATCCCCTGCGTATCCACTGTGATGCCCTGGATCGTCAGCGCCTGGTTCGCCGTGCCCACGTAAACTGTTGGGGCCAGGCCGATGTATAAATTGCCCTTGTGCACCGCCGCTGAGCTTCGGCCACTCACTTCCTGGTTGTTCACGTCGGTAACGGTCATCTCGACGGTGTACGTCTGGCTCTGCTTGCGCTCCTTCATATCGATAGGAACCTCGACGACCAGGTTGCCCTGGGCATCGGTCTTGCCCGTCCCCTCGGTTACCGTCTCACCAAAGAAGGATCGGGGCTGCTCCTCGTCATAGTCGCTAAAGCTATAGTCGCCCTTGCCTTTCCACCGGTTAAAGTAGTACGGCTGGCGCGATACAATCCAGCGAACGGCAGCATTCGCCACGGGGCCGCCAAAGAAGTAGCTGGCCTCCACGGTGGCCTGGAGGGTGTCGCCAGGCAGGTAATCGGCCTTGTCCAGCGACACGCCCACCTGAAAGTCTGGTCTGCGGTACTCGGCCACCTGGAAGCTGACGCCGTATGACTGCTCCTCATAGGTAGCTTGCAAGTAATAATACCCCAGCCCAGCCTCCCCGCTGAGCGGGATTTCCCCATTGACGGTGCCCAGATCGTTCACCGCTGCGACGTCTCGCCAAAGCTCTCGACCCTGGCCATCGATGAGAGCCAGACTTATCTGGGCGCCCTCGGGAGGGACGGTATAGCGTGCATCGTCGTCGTCGCGCAAAATCCCTTTAAAGTACACCGTCTGGCCCGGACGGTAGATGCGCCGATCGGTATAGAAATAGGCGCGCTGCTTTTGGGCCACCGGCTCATAGTTGAGACCAAACTCATAGGGACCGATCCCCTGCTGCCAGTTGCGCAGCACGACGGCAATCCCGTCGCCGCGCCGGCCCACGACGGTCATGGGCGCCCAGAACTCCTGAGGGGTTATCCCGGTCAATAGGATGCCGTCCTCATCCGTGCTTCCCTCAGTTATCGCGCGACCTTGCGCGCTATAGACAGTGACATGTACGTCTGCCACGGGCTCACCGTCGTAAAGATCAGTGGCCCATACGAGCACCTCGTCGTTGCTCGCCTTTAGGGTCAGGTTGGTGTCCGAGACCACCATCACGTGACGCGATATGTTGTCCGTCTCAGGCACGCTCAATTCCAGATAATAGAGACCCGCTTCGAGCGGTTCGCCCGCGCTGGTTGTCACCGTATGAGTGTAGGTACCCGTCTCATTCAGAGGGGCGCGCACCGCCTGCGACCAACGCCTGACCAGGTTACTCTGCCGGCCGCGAAACTTGTTCCAGACATCCCAGCTGTTTTCGCCCGTTAGCGAGATCAGTTCTTCGACCGAGATGCTGTAAAGCGCCAGGTTCAGACGGGATATGTTCCGATACGAGACCGAGATGGCAGGCTTGCCATAGGCGTTATAGCTGCTTACCTGGTCTGGCACGTTGAGTGAGGCTGATGGTGGATACGGTGCCGTGCGAAAGCGATAGGTTACTGCCTTGCGCAGCGGTTCTCCCCAGCGATCCGTTATCTTGGTTGTAAGGGTCATCACATAGTTGGTGGAGGGCTTGAATGAGCCGTACAGGTGGGCGATCGTGTCCTCCATATCCCACCAGGCGCTGATCTCCACGCTTGGTGAGATGACCACCCCCTTGCTGAATGTGGGCGTGCTGATGGGGCTGGAAAAGGTGATCTGCATATCGGTGCCCAGTTCCACGTCTGTCGCGCCCGCCTGGCTAAACCTGACCGCCTCTGGCAAGGGAGCCACGCTCAAGTTCCAAGCTACATCCTCACCCAGGGAAGCCTCACCAGTGGCTGCAAGGGCGCCCTCGCCTACGCGCCCCTCGTATACTAGGCCGCGCTCCAGGGGCTGCGTGGGCGTGAAAATCAATGTTGGCCCCACCCAGGTAAACTGGCCAGCCACAGGCGGCTTGCCTCTGGGTCTGAGGGTAAAGAGCTCCTGCGTGGGTCCTGCTTGCATGGGCTGGTTAAAGGTGACCTTGATCCCCGTGTGGGGGGAGACATATACCGTACCATCTTCGGGGAAGACGCTCACTACTCGTGGTACATCGGTCGTAAAAGACCACACATAGTCTTCCTGGAGAATGCCCCCTGTGGTATCCTTCAGCCCGGCTTGGATAGTGACGCGATACGTGGTTCCCGGAGTCAGCCCTTCGCTGGGGGTGAACGTATAGATCGAAGTGTTCGTCCACTCCCCCTGTCCCTCCACCTTGGGCTCGAGCTCTATCGGTTGAGGCAAGTCTTGTTGGGCCTGGATGGAGGTGAGCGGTACCACAGGCCGGTTAAAGAACACTCGGATGGCAGTATCGCTGGCCACCTCTGTGCTTTCGTCTGTTGGCAGGACGTTGGTCACCTGCAGATAGCCCACCGTCTGGAAAAGGAGCTCCACTGGTCGAGCCAGGGGTAGATCGGTGGAGCTGCGCGCGCTGGCACCCACGCTGATCCGGTACGTGCTATCCCGGGTAAAGCCAGAATCCTGGGGCACAAAACGCACAGTATTGGGGTCATCCCAAGAGAGCTTGCCCGGCACCTTCGGCTCGATGCTGAACGCCTGGTCCACCGAGTCCTCGTTCATCGGCTGGTCGAAGCGCAGCACGATCGCTTCCGACGGCGCCAGTTCCTCCCCAGGGGCTGGCGTGCGCCCTACCAATCGGGGTGGCTGAGGCGGCAACGGCTTGCTGGTGGGCTTGGCTGTTGCTGCGGGCTCGGCCGTCGGCTCTATGACCGCCGTAGCAGCCGAGGTTGCGCCTCCCTTTTCCGCCGCCACGGGGGCTGCCGTCTCGGTTGCCACCTGCGGGGCAGTGGGTTGGGGCGCGGTTTGCGGCGTGCTTTGCCGTGTCGTACAACCGGCCAGGATCAACAAGAAAACAAACATGACCTGCGATACGATGACCAATACCGATCGCCGCTCGCGCGCTTGATGATCTCTCATGGTGTGCTCCTTTTCTCGCTGGCGCTCGCCTGTATGGTGATGCGTACAGTGGCGCTATGGACAGCTTTACCCTCGGGGAGCCTTCCCCGAAGCTGAAACTCAAAATCGCCCTCCCGCAAGATCCAGAAGGTACGGTAGGGTGCGGAAAGCCAGGTATGCTCGGATCGACCGTTGACCAACAGAACGAGCTCGTCGAGAGCCAGGTCCGCTGGAATCATGGCCACCACCTCGATGCGCTGCACATCCGGTGGTAGTTCCGAACTAAGCAGATAATGGCTATTCGGGTCAGGATTCACGAGGCGGAGTGCACTCTCGCCCGCAGAATCGAGCGTTTGGGGAGACGTGGCGACCGTTCTTCTGCCCGTTCCGGGAGGTAAGGGCAATCCCTCTTCTTCGGCCCAGGCCAATGCGTCAGCGGGCCAGAAGGTTACCGCCCGATATACCTTACGTTCTGCTGGACACTCGGTGTCAGCCACCTGACCGGTTGCCGAATCGTATGCCACCAGACGGTGCACGTCACAGGCAACGGTCGGCACCTGTTCCACAGGAAAGAGCTCTAGGCGACGATGGCTGCAAGCTGGACCAGGGAGCATGCCCGATGTTGCGCATACCTCGCGCTCGACGATGCCCACCGGTCGCACAAATGCGTCCGGCGTGCGACGGTGAATGGTGCGCATCACCGCGTTCCAGATAGGCGCAGCGCCGGTGACGCCCGAGATGTGCTGCATCGGCTCACCATCGGCGTTGCCCACCCAAACGCCCGTCACATATTCCGTCGAGTAGCCCACGGTCCAGTTGTCGCGCCAGTCGCTGGTCGTGCCCGTCTTGACCGCCGCCGGGAATGGCAACTCCAAGGGGCTGCCCGCACCAAAGGCCGGCTCGCGGGCGCGGTCATCTGCCAGCATATCGGTGATCAGGTAGGCGATGCGTGGGTCCAACACCTGCTCGGCGGCCGGCCGCGGCGTTCGGTACAGCACTTGGCCCTGGCTGTCCTCGATCCTGTCGATGAGGGTGGGCTGCAACCACGCCCCCTGGCGCGCCAGGGCCCCGTACGCGGAGGTTAACTCGATCAGGCTCACCTCCATGCCTCCCAGCGTCAGAGACAAGCCTTG
>CAYQDH010000138.1:0-11461 GCA_964416075.1 uncultured Anaerolineales bacterium
GGCATCGATAGGATTCAGCCTTGCCGCGCGCATGGCAGGATAGATGCCGAAGAACAGGCCGACAACGAGGGAAAAGCCTACGGCCAGCAAGATGGTTTGCAGGGAGATGCGCAGGACCAGGTCCTTCGCGATGCTGGTTATGAGGAGCGTCCCCAAGACCCCCATGACAATACCGATCAGGCCACCCACAAAACTCAGGGCCATGGCCTCGACCAGAAACTGCATCAAGACCTCCCGTCGCTTGGCCCCCACGGCTTTCCGGATCCCTATCTCGCGTGTGCGCTCGGTCACCGAGACCAGCATAATATTCATGATCCCGATGCCCCCCACGACGAGGGAGACGGTCGATATCAATCCCAAGAAGACCGTCAGCACAGCCGCCAGGCTATCGAGAACAGAGGCGACGTCTTTCTGGGTGAGAACGGAAAAATCGTCTTTGTCAGAGCTATAGAGCAGGCCGTGCCGTTGGCGGAGGAGACGAACCACCCCGTCTCTCGCTTGTTCGACCTGTTTCTCGTTGGCAGCGCGCACATAGATAACCGACACCGTATAGTCCCCCGAGATATCACGTCCCTCAAAGAGCCTGGTTTGCGATGTGCTCAGGGGAATAAACACTTGGTCGTCATCATCATTAAAGGCCGAGCCGCCCTTTTCCTCCATCACTCCCACGACCCTGAACGGCACGCGGTTGACTTTGATGATCTGGTCCAACGGATTGGTCCCCGGCGGAAGCAGTGCATCGGCCACCTTCTTGCCCAGGACTGCGACACGAGCGTTGCTCCGCATATCATCCGCGTCGATGAACCGCCCCACAGCAGGGTAAAAGCTACGCACGGCAGGGTACTCGGGAGCTACCCCCGTGATAGAGGTCTGCTTGTTCTTACTGCCATAGATGACTCTGCCGGTAGCCACGTATTCGGGTGTCACGCCTGTCAGGCCCAACTGGTCGGCAGCCTTGGCCAGGGCCTGGGCATCTCCATAAGAAAGGGTCGATATGTTCACGCTGCGTAAGAAATTGGAGCGCATACTGGTATTAACGGCTTCCAGCTCGCCCGGCATGATGAACATGATATTCGCGCCCAAGTCCTTCATCTGGTTGGACACGGAGGCCTGCACACCTTGGCCTACGGAGACGAGGACGATCACGGCGCTGACACCGATGATGATCCCCAATGTCGTTAGGACTGAGCGCATCTTGTTAGCGGCCAAAGCCCTCATAGCGATCGCCGTGGAATCAGTAATCGACATCAGGTTCATATTAGGCCATCCCCAATTGGGTCCCTCGTCGTGGGTGCATCCATGCACATCATCATCTTACTGCGAACCCAAGGTGGACTTGCCAAAGGAAGACATCATGCCCCGGAAGCGCTCGCGGTATGAGCTGCTACGCAGCAGGACAGAGTCGCCCTCGATCAATCCCGAGGAGACCTGGCTAAGGATGTCAGTCTGGTATCCGGTTTCGATGGGCACCAATGTCACTTGCTCGCCCACAACCTTGGCGGCGAACTTGAGTCCGGATTCATCGTCGATCAGGATGGCTTCGTTGGGAATGACCAGGACATCCTCCATGCGCTTGGTGACTATTTTGGCGTTGGCGGTGAGACCCTCGCGCATAGGTATTTCCCCGGATATTAGGTCTACCCGCACCTCGTAAGCGACCACCCCGCTGTCAGTGTTCGAGATGGGGGCGATGCGGGCCACCTGTCCTTCCATGGTTTGACCTGGGTAGGCATCCAATGTGACCTCGACGGTCTGTTGTTCGTTGATCTGGCCGATATCGGCCTCGTCGACGCTCACCGTGATATGGTATTTTGAGTCATCTGCCAGGATGAACACAGGTTGACCGCCTGTGACCAACTCAGTCACCTGGCTGTTGATCTGGGCCACGACCCCACGCAAGGGCGCCGTCAGGGTGGCCTCCTCAATAGCCATCTGGGCTTGTTTCAGCCCGGCCTCGGCCTGAGCAACCTGGGCCTCGGATACCGCAATATCTTCTGGGAGGAGGCCAGCGCGCAGCAGATCCAACTGCGCCTGTGCCTGCTGGGCCTGCGCCTGGGCGCTCTCCACCTGGGTCTCAGCCTGGCCCAATTGCGCTCGGGCTACCTGAAGCCCAGCCCTGGCGTGCTCCACCTGTGCCCTGGCAATAGCTATGTCCTCCTCACGCGCGCCGGCACGTAGTTGCTCTAGCTGCAACTGGGAAATGTCGATCTGTGTTTCCCCGGCAGCGACTTGTCCCTGGGCCGCCTCGCGCTGGGCGGCATTGCCGCTTGGCCCTCCCAATGCGTCGCGCTGTCCCTGAAGGCCCCAAAGGTTATTCTTGGCGAGCTCGACCTGCTTCTCGGCAATTCTCAGATCGAGGGCGGTGGCGCCCGCTACCAGCTTGTTGAGACTGGCCTGTGCGCTATTCAGTGATGCTTGAGCCACGGCCACATTGCCTTTGGCGATCTCCACAGCCATTTCGGCGGCTTTGACCCCTACCTTGGCATTGGCCAGCGCTGCTTCGGACCCCGCTATCTCTTCGGGGCGCGCCCCCGCCTTGCCCTTGGCCAGCTGCGCCTGGGCCGATCGATGGGTTGCCTCGGCCTGCAAGAGCGCCTGCTCGAGGCTGGCTGTCTCCAGTGTGGCTAGCACCTGGCCCTGTTCCACCAGGTCACCCTCTTGTACCATGATCTGGTAGACCCTGCCAGAGGTCTTGAACGCAAGGGCGACCTTTTGTTCGGGGGTCACACGACCCGTGGCGTTGACATCGAATACCAAAGATGCGCGCTGGATCTTGGTCGTTTGCTCTTGGCCCGTGGTGGTCTGCGCCGTGGACTGTCTGGAGCGACTTTGCGTCCATGCCCCGACAACCCCAACGACAACGATGATAAAGACCAACAATATGACGATTCGCTTTTTCATCTGCCTTCCTTTGCATGACCCGTCCCTGACCGATATTTTGCGGAAATCGCACAGAAGGTCAAGAGCGCGTCAGTGCGGTCGATGGACAATGACTTGGCCTTTGGACCCATCGACCGTCACCAGAGTGCCATCTGCGAGGGAGCACGCGCCTGGCACTGATACTACGGCGGGGATATTGTATTCGCGCGCCACGATAGAGCTGTGAGAGAGGATGCCGCCGGACTCTGCGACCACTGCTCCTGCCTGGGCAAAGAGAGGCGTCCAGCCGATGTCGGAGTAAGGAATGACCAGCACGTCGCCTTGGTGCATCTTGGCAAAATCATCCCGTCCTCGCACAACAGTGACGACGCCCTGGTAATAGCCCATCGACGTGGGAGTGCCGAGAAGATGGTCGCCCAATTGCTCTTCCAGTGGCGCGGATCTGTCGCCGCAGATGGTGTTGGGGGGCGTCACAGTTCGCGCAGTCTCCATCTCCTGCTTGCGACGAGCGATCAGTTCACCGGGCTTAGTAGGCAGCTGCCCATCACGGACCAGGGTTTGTACCTCGTCCCAGTAGAGGTCAAAGATATCCTCTGGTGCGGCCAGTATGCCTCGACGCGAGAGACATCCACCCAGCGCCAAAAAGTGGCGGCGTAGCATGCCGTTCCCGTAGGTGAAAAGGAAGCCAATCTCCTCGCGATGGTGCTGCAAGGCCAGAGTCCTCTGCGCCAGCCTGCGCAGGAAAGCGCGTTTCAGGCGCGACATCCTGACTTTGTCTAGACTGCTTGCAGCGGTTCGCTTGACCTTGGGATTGCGGTACTCGATCGCCATCCTGAGAATCCTTTCTGGATTCTCGCCCCAGGACACAGCAGAGAAATCGTTGCTGCTATCGCTGAGATGCCCAAACCGGTCCACAAAGCGTGCGATCTCGCGGTTGAACGCCTCCGCACCGGGAACACCTCCCAACCCCGCGAACGAAGCCTGGCGGATTTGCTCCCGCACGTCGGCGTCCAACGACTCCCATTGGGCATGCAACGCTGCGAGGTGACCGTTCACATCATAGGCGACGACATCCTGTTGGGGCGTCTCCCGAGCTATGGACTCTAGGTCCAGCCCCAGCTTTTCCAGTTGTGCTTTGAGCATTCCATGGTGAGCCATCATCAGCAACTGGGTCAGCAGGTTGCAGTGCTCCACCTCATCCACCATGCTGACAAGCCTCTGAATCCGAGTCACGAGCTCTTGCTCAGTCAGCGCGGCAATCCCCTCCGCCGACACACTGCGCCACTTTTCCTGAAGCGTAGTGATGGTAGCGGTCAGCATGTTGCCATAGCGCAGCTTGCGCAACGTAAAGAGCAGCATGCGTGGTAGCAGACGCCAGGTCTTGCTGGTGGGCTTGAACGAGGGCCTATGCTCTTTGGGAACCTCGATGCCCATCATTAGCTCGAACCCATCGCGGGGCATGCCCATCGTCTCTAGGATGTCGCCTATCACACCCATGTTAAAGTAGGCTTGGTAGTAGAAGGGCTTGACCAGGTCCTGGACACGAACCTGGTTTGGCCCAACGATCTCCTCCAGGAGGCGGGCATGGAGACCCGCGTGGATTGGCACCTGAATCGACCACACCAGCGGTTTTATGATGCCTGGCATCATCTCTCTGGCGATGCGATTCGAGTACAGAGGGACGTTCCTCAACGAGGTGATCTGGCGGAGCTGCACCCACTGCACCCGTTGGCCGTCGTACACCCACTCCAGATCGACTGGCTTACCGTATGTGCGGGCGATGGTGCGTGTCTGGTCGACAACCTGCTCGATAATCGCGTGGCTCACGTGGCCCTCGATTGGCTTTTGCACCCACTGGCCCCACTTGTGCACCCATCGCTCGGGGGTAACACCATCCTGGACCAAGAGCTCTCCGCTGCCGGGCACGGCCTCTACGACGATCTCATCCATGCCCGTGATCGGGTTGCGGCTGAACGCGACACCCGATACCACGGGCGATACCATCTCTTGAACGATAACCGACATCCTGAGGTCCTGCAGATCGCGGGCCACCTTTTCAAGGTATGAATGAGCGGCTGGCGACCGTGACGAGTCCCAGACCGTTTGTACAGCCTGCATGATGGCGTCGATGCCCTGAACGTTGAGTTCCGTCTTGAACTGGCCGGCGTAGGAATAGTCAGCGCCATCTTCGAGTGACGCGGACGATCGCACGGCATAGCGGCGCTGGGGGTCGATCGTTTGGGCCAACTCATCGCGGACGATGCGTGTGATGTGTGGGTCGCCCTGCAGATAGCGGACAAAGGCATCGGTGGTGCAGACAAGTGTGACAGGTACGTGGAAATCCTTCTGCGATAGAAAGCGCAGATTAAGCGCCTTGTTGCCGACTCGGCCGGGATCGGCAACGATCTGCTCCAATGCGAGCACGAACCGGTCTTTCATCCCTTGCCTCAGCTTCGCTGGCTAAGTACCACGATAGTACGGCTGTCATGGGTAGCGGCACGGTCGCGATGACGTAAGGGGTCCGGTGTCATGCACCTTGCGCGAGTACGCCCGTCTTGTGAACCCCGATGGCGTATTCTAGCCTAATATACCACTCATAGTCAATACTATGAGTTGACATATCTATTATTTGCTGTCTCAGGCGCCTTCCAGGATTATTAACAGTTCTTAACCTCTTCCCTAGCGGTGAAGCAAATACTCCATGTAGCGACAAAAGTAACTCCACGAGATGTCGGGCGGGGCGCTGTGATCGAGCTCCGGCAGATACCCCCCATCCTCGACGAGCGGCATAACGTGGTCGACCGTCTGGCGCATGGCATCGCCGCCCAAGGCCACCGCATATTTGCTGATGCCACCTCCTATGCCGAGAGCATGTCCGTAGATCCGTCGCACCTCGATGACATCCATCCCCGCGTTAACCTCGAAAGGCCACAGCCCGGTTATGCCTGCCTCCAGCCACAGGGGGATCAACTCATGGATGTCTCCATCGCTATCGAGCCAGATGTGCTGGATCCCCTGAGAGCGCAGCCAGTCGCACACGCGCCGATAGTAGGGCAGTGCGAAGCGGCGAAAGAGGCGGGGGTCGATCAAGGACCCGCCATTGTGCGCCATGTCTTCCCAGAACCAAAAGGTCTCGAATGTTGTGTGGCGCAACACCTCAGCGGTGATGACGATGATGACCTCGGTGCGCTGTTCCATCATTTTCTCGATCAGCCCGGGCTGGTCGTAGAACGCCAGGCAAAGGTCTTCGAGGCCCATCATGTTGCGCAACGAGCCCAAGTAGCCGCCCCAACGGTCGGCCCAGCACTGTCGGGGCTGATCGGATCGTTGTGCTTCGGTCACGCGGGCGCGCCAGTCCGTTGTCGCCACACCGATAGCGTTTCCTGCCAGGCGCCACTGGCACGGACAAAGGGGGGTGTGGCGGGCTGGTAGTTCATCGTCTGGACAAAGCGGTCGCGTGCTGTGGTCATGCGGGCCTCCATAGCAGGGTTCACGCCGATGCGCTGGCTTGGATAAGTCACGAAAGGGGCAGAAAACACAGGCGCAGATATAACATGAGGCCATCGTGGCGTCAACTATCATCCGCTCGTCCGCCGATCGATGGGCCGTCCCTTTGCAACAACAGGGCCTCTATGTCATAATACAGCACCCTGGAGGTCGTGAATGCATCGGACGCGCCATGGGCCGCGAGCCCGGATCGGTGGTTATCTCATAGGCATGGTTTTGGGTGGGTTACTGCTGGCGTGTGCGCCCATGGCCGACCGGGGCGTCCCGCCATTGTTCCCAACCCGGACCCCTGCTGTTAGTTCGGCAACCGTGACCGTCACCCTGACGCCCACGCTTCCCGCAATACCGACCGCCCTGCCCACGCTCGCCCAGACGCCACACCCCCTGGCTCAAGCAACGATGGCCGCGCCAGCTATGGCCTGGTTGGATCGTGCATCATTGACGGGCGATGTGACGACGGATGAAGAGTGGGAGCCGATTCGGCGGGCCGCACGTACAGAGGGACATGTGGTACTATACAGCGATACTGCGCGGATGCTCACCGCGCTCGAGTCATTCTTGCTGGTCAATCCGGGCCTCGATGGCGAGGTGCGCGTGCTGACCAGTGATGACGCCTTGTCGGATCTGATGCAGCCCCTACAAGAGCCGGGTACGCTGAATGCCGATGTGTATCTCGGTGGGGATGGGCCGCTTGCCATGCAGGCTCTGGCTCAGAACCGGCTGTTCAATTATGTGCCCGCTGACATACGGCAGACCATTCCGGTGTCTATGCGCGAACCACTACTGGTGCATCACTGGAGTGCGGTGCTTTTGGTGCAACGAGGGGCCGGAGCTCAAGCCCCCATCGATAACTGGTGGGATCTCACCCGTGAGGAGTGGCGAGGACAAGTGGCCCTCCCCGATCCGGCCATCAACAAACGCAGCATGTATCTCTTGCTTGCCTTTGCCCAGCATGCGGAAGACTTACGGCAAGCATACCGCACCGAGTTTGGGCGGGAACTGGTCCTGGATGAAGCATGCCCTGATGCTGCATGTCAATGGATCACGCTCTTTCTGCGTAACGATCCCAAGGTGCTGGCCAGCGATGCGGACGTGGCAGCATGGGTCAGTGATGCCTCTGCGACAGGGACGCGGCTGGGGGTCTGCGGGTCGGAGCAACTGGCCAAGGTGCAACGAGGCAAGGTTGCACTGTCTCCGCTCTCGAATGTAACCCCCACGGCGGGCCTCTTTTGGCCGACGTTCCTGGCCATGGTTGTCGGAGGACAGCATCCCAATGCGGCCCAAGTGATCATTCACTGGCTCATGAGCGACACAACGGGTGATGGCGCGCTCGCGCCGTGGTACGAGGCAGGTCACTATTTCCCGCGAGAGGACATCGCGGATCCCCCAGGGAACATCCCTGGCAGCGAGCTGGAGCCGCGACTGTGGAGGCTGGACCCCCACTTTGTTCTTGAGCACGAGCTCACCGTGAATGATTGGATTGGGAAGGCCAGGTAGGTCGGCGTGATAGCGCCGGAGAGTCCTGACAACCAGGTATACCGTGCAATGGCGCGCCTTGAACGTGGGTGTGGTGCAAATTAGGAGGTGGATGTTGGATACTCTAGCGGTCGAGGGACGTTTCACCAGTGGTGTCTATCCCAAGCGCGAGGTGGCCATCGTGCGCGGATTGGGTGCTCGCCTATGGGACGAGCAGGGACGAGAGTACATCGATTGCGTGGGTGGGCATGGAGTGGCCATCGTGGGGCACTGCAACCCCGTGGTCGTAGAGGCCATCTGCCAGCAAGCCCATACGCTGATCACGTGCCCGGAGATCTTTTACAACGACACGCGAGCCAGGCTTCTGGAGAAACTGGTTTCGATCGCGCCCGATGGCCTGGGACGTGCCTATCTCTGCAACTCGGGCACAGAGGCGGTGGAGGCGGCGATCAAGTTGGCCCGTCTGAGCACGGGCCGACCTGGTATCGTGGCTGCCATGCGCGGCTTCCATGGCCGGACCATGGGCGCCCTATCGGCTACCTGGGAGCCTGACTATCGCGAAGCGTACCAACCTCTCGTGCCGGGGTTCAGCCATGTGCCCTACAACAAGCTCGAGGCTATGGTAGAGGCTGTGACCGATAACACCGCGGCCGTGCTCTTGGAGGTGGTGCAGGGAGAGGGCGGCGTCAACCTGGGCGATCCCCAGTACCTGCTTGGAGTGCGCGATATCTGTGATGCCAGGGGCGCCTTGTTGATCGTCGACGAGGTACAGACCGGTTTTGGGCGCACTGGCGCCTTGTTCGCCTGCCAGCACCATCATCTGCGGCCGGATCTGCTGTGCGTGGCCAAGGGCATTGCTGGGGGCGTCCCCATGGGCGCTCTCCTATTCAACGATCGTGTGGCAAATATCAAGCCGGGCGTGCACGGGTCCACCTTTGGGGGCAATCCCCTGGCCTGCGCGGCAGCGCTGGCGGCGATCGATTATATCCTTGATCAGGATCTGCCGGGCCAGGCGGCACGCAAGGGCCAATGGGCTCTGCAGCGGCTGAGCAGCATTGGGGCGCGTGAAATTCGCCAGGTGCGCGGGCTGGGATTGATCATCGGGATCGAGTTGCGGCAGCGTGTGACGCCCTATCTGCGCGCGCTGATGGATGAGGGCGTGTTGGCCCTGCCAGCAGGGCGGACCGTCTTGCGGCTCTTGCCGCCCCTGGTTATCAGCGATGAGGATCTCGCCACGGCCTGCGATGCCATCGAAAAGGTGCTCACCGCATGAGCGTTGGGGCGCTATCCACGCCTAACGATGAACAGGCCATCGAGCTGCTCGCCGAGATGGTGGCCATCTTCAGCCCCTCTACCCAAGAGGCAGACGTCGTTCGCCTTTTGGTCCGGTGGATGAGCGAGTGGGGTTTCGATGCCAAGGTCGATGCCTCTGGTAGCGCCCTTGGCCAGTTGGGCCGGGGAGATAGGCACCTCGTGCTGCTGGGGCATATCGATACGGCGACAGGAGAGCCTCCAGTGCACCGGGAGGATCGGCTGCTCTACGGCAGGGGCACGGTTGACGCCAAGGGCCCGCTGGCGGCGTTTGCTGTGGCTGCCGCGCGCGTGGGTGCCCTGCCCGGACTCACCATGACGGTAATTGGAGCTGTGGAGGAAGAGGCCGCTACTTCGGCAGGGGCGTACTATGCAGTGGAGCAGTACCACCCCATCTATTGCATTATCGGAGAACCGAGCGGCTGGAACCGGGTGACCTTGGGCTACAAGGGGCGCCTGCTGGTCGACTATAGCCTGGAGCGGGCCGTGTCGCATACCGCCGGACATGAGCGTGGTGCCTGTGAGGAGGCGGTGGGGTTCTGGCTCAAGGTCGCCGAGTGGGCCAGGGCGTACAATGAGGACAAAGCGACCCTCTTTGAGCAGCTCGATCCCTCTCTGCGGAGCATCTGCAGCACCAACGATGGCCTACTCGAGCAAGTGGTCATGACCATCGCCTTGCGCTTGCCCCCGGGCTTGGACATAGATGCCTGGGTACGACGCGAGATGGATGGCTGGCGGGGGGCGGCTCACATCGCCACTCATGCTCATGAGGAACCGTTCCGAGCCGACAAGAGGAACGCGCTGACCAGCGCCTTCCTGGCTTCCATCCGAGCTGAAGGGGGTAGCCCGGCCTTTGTGACCAAGACCGGCACTTCGGACATGAATGTTGTGGGACCACGTTGGCGTTGCCCCATCGTGGCCTATGGGCCGGGCGACTCGAGTCTGGACCACACGCCCGAAGAGCATATCGACCTGGATGAGTATCTCGCTTCCATTCGCGTCCTGGAGCGGGTCCTGCGTCGCCTGGCTTCGTAAAAGGACAAACATAGATCAGGGGTAGGGCGGGCGTTCAGGAGATCACGTTGGGGATATAGAGCACCAGCGATAGACCGGCATCGATAGCCGCAAAGACTAGAAAACCGTAGAGTATCTCCTGTCGCTCAAAGCCTCTCAGCAGCCGGCGCATCAACACAAAGCTACCGAGGGCGATCATGCCGGGTAGCCCGAAGATCAGCAGATCTTGGAACCGAGCAGGCACCATCTCCAAGAATGGGGCATACCAGAGAAAGTTCGGTACCATCAGTGCCTTGGCTGCCAGATAGAGGACCACTGCCCCACCGAGCCACAGGCGGCCGGAACGGGTGTTCATGTCTCGCTCGGGATGGATCAGGTAAGAGACTACCAGCCACAGCAGCGATGGGAAAAGCCAGATCAGTAGCATGGGCAGGAACGAGAATGCCGCGGCCGTGTTCCAGGCACGCCCTGCACAAGCCCGCAGGACGTCCCTGGTTGTGAGGCGATTGACGACCTCTTTGACCTGTGGGTTGGTGGTCGCATAGTACACGCGGTAATCCCCGAAACCGGCGGTGTCCAGCCAGGCGAGATGAAGCTGCCCACGGGTGTCGGCGAGGGCGATGGGACGCAGCGAGGCCGAGCTCGTTCGCCCGGCCGTCTGGTAGCCCTCCAGTTGTCCCCCCCGCAGGATGGCCAACACGATCTGCAACTCACCTTTGCCCTGTCGTGAGAGCATGCGCGTGCTTAGGACCAGCGCTAGCTCCTGCCGTTGGCCGGGCAGAGGGTAGGGCATATAGGCATAGCTGCTTAGCGCTTCTGCTGTGGCGCTTTCGATAGGGGCAAGAGAGTGGTAATTCAGATCGCCCTCGGCTGGCGCGTACTTGGGCTTGTCCGTGATCGGCATGGCAAGCTGGCAGTTCTCCACAATCTCGGGAGCATCGAGAGCAAAGCTGCGACACCAGGTCTCGGCGGAAGCGGTGCCCCCGCCACCTCCTCGGCGCTCCTGCGACCAGAAGACATAGGCGCGCTGCCAGTCCAGGCCAATCTCGGGAGGATAGTTTGTTCCGGCGGATACTCGGGCGATCCACATCGGTTCCGAGAGGGTGCCCGCCAAGGCATCATACCGGGCATAGACGATTCCTTCTCCCTGGCCTGGCTTTGTGCCATACCATACCATGTGGATACGCCGTTGTGCATCGGTCATCGCGGCAGGCATCGTCCCGAGGACGCCCAGTACCTCGATTCGCACACTATCCTGATCAGTCAGAGACAT
>CAYQDH010000139.1:0-1077 GCA_964416075.1 uncultured Anaerolineales bacterium
GCTATCGTTGTTGGCCGTAATCGCAGGAGCCGCCTCCATGGCCGAGGGCTCTGTGGTGGTGAAACAATTCCCCAAAAGCGACCCTGTGGTTACCAATGCATTGGCGGCGACCGTCGGCGCCGCTATCGTTTTCGCGCTGTCGTTGGTGGTTGGCGAGAATCGGCAATTTCCGATGCGGCCAACGACATGGTACGCCATTTCGTATCTGGTGATTATCGGCACTGCGACGGTCTTCACTCTCTTTCTCTTTGTGATCAAGCGCTGGACAGCGTCTGCAACCTCCTATCAGTTCGTTCTCATGCCATTTGTGACGATCACCCTCGCGGCGCTGCTCTTGGGCGAGACCGTGACGCCCATGTTTGCCCTGGGCGGCGCGCTGGTGCTGGCGGGGGTGTGGATGGGGGCGTTCAGCAGAGCGAGCAACACCGGCGAGTGCCGCGAGCACCAGTCCGCCAGGGGCACATTGCCACGCGCCGTTTTGCGCGCGTCTGAAGCGCCATGCAAGTGAGCCAAGCAGGCTCCAAACCCATAGTAGGCCGACAGCCTGCATCGTGTGATCCGGTTAGTCCGTCGCCGGAAGAGAGAATTCCTCGACAACATCCAGGCTGCAAAACGACGAACCCTCCCTCAGCAAATCCGCTGAGAAAGGGTTCGTTTTTCGTATTACGGGTTGTGGTTCGTTCAGTGTTCCGCGGGAGCAGGCTCTTCTGCCACCCACCAGGGCTTACTGTTGCCGCCGTTCATGATATAGTCGTTCATGTCGGTGGCGGCGATGCGGCCCGCGCCCATGGCGCTGATCACGGTGGCGGCACCAGTGACGATGTCACCCCCCGCCCAGACGCGCTCCATCTTGGTGCGGCCCGTATTGCCGTTGGCCACGGCGGTGCCATGCCGAGAGCGCTCCAGCGCCTGCGCGTCGGTAAAGACCAGCGGGTTGGGGCGCGTGCCCAGGGCCATCACCACGGTGTCCATGGGCATCTCGAACTCGGACCCCGTGATGGGGATGGGGCTGCGGCGACCCGAGGCATCGGGCTCGCCCAGTTCCATGCGGATGCATTCCATGCCCTTGACCCAATT